>NZ_DVEA01000197.1:0-6287 GCF_015295965.1 Thermoleptolyngbya sp. M55_K2018_002 | reverse complement strand
ACCCGAACCCGCGGCCGAAGCACCCGCACCGGAACCCGAATCCGCTGCTGAGCCGGAACCCGCAGCCGAAGCGCCTGCGCCCGCGCCGGAACCTGTGCTGGAACCTGTGGCAGAAGCGCCTGCTGCTGAAGAAACTGCGGAGCCTGAGGCCGCTGCCGAACCGGAAACCTCTAAGGCATAGTTAGGGATTAGCTTAGGGATTGGACAGCGTTATGACGGATTCTAAGGCGATCGCCCTCACCCGTGACCAAGCGCAGCGTCTGCTCAAGCAGTTCGATTGTCAGACTGCTGCGCCCACGCTATCCGCTGAGGAAAAAGCACGTCTCCGCGAAGCGCTGAAGCGGGTCGCACAGCACTCTGATTATCAAATGCTGGGAGTTTGCGCCAGTTCTCAGGCAGCGGGCTGGGCAGCGCTGCAACAGTATGCGATCGCCCTCGGCTATGCACCGCAGCCGCCAGCCGCCTCGCTGGAGGGCCCAGTCTATCTCAAGTTCAACCCCAAATCGAGCCTCTGCTACGCAGACACCTACCCTGGCGAACATCGCGGCGTGCTGGTGTCGTGTCAGTCTGCCGATCCCGATGATATCAATGACCTCTACGGTCATCTACCCCTAGATCTTTGGGGCTGAGGTTTGGGGATTAGGTCTGGAAGCTAGCTTGCCAGAAGACTCCAAAACCTTCGCAGTCTTGGCTCTCCAATTCACTGCTGTTCTCAGTTCAAAAGTAAAAAGCCTCGGCACAATAGGCTGAGGCTTTTTGTTAAGCTTTCAAATCAGCAAACAGGTGAGATTAAGGCAACCGGTTAGGGCAGCCAAACAGACTACCCTAACTCCCAAGCCCCAATCCCTGATCTACTGCCCAGTCAGATACGAGGGCGACAGGCTAGACCAGGATTGCTTCACTAGGTCGGCATCCGCCGTCACGCTGCCCAGGTAGTTGCCTGCGGGCAAGGACGGGAAGCGCTTGTAGGGCACCACATCTTCGCCAAAGTAGCGCGAGTATTCGGCGCTTTCCACCATCGCGTCTACGGCTGCTTTCAGACCGCTATCGGCCAGCAGCTTGTTGTATTCGCGAATCTCTGCTTGGGTGGCCGGAGCCCGCCCCAGCAGATGGCGGAATAGAAACTCGATCACCTTGGTATTGGGATAGGGCGTGTAGAACCGCTTGCGGTAGATATCCGAACCCGCCAGCGTCTTCACAAACTCGCGCACCGAGATCTCCCCATTCCGCAGCTTGCTTTCCAGGTCGCTGCGGCGGAACTCTGCCGGAACTTGTCCGCTGAACACGTCCATCACCTGCACGTAGATGGCATCGATCACCAGTTCCGTCTCGCCCCGCGTCATGCTGGGGTTCATGCGGAAGATCCGAGCAGGCTTGCGGCGAGAGGTTCCTACCCCAATCTCAACAGATTGCCCCTGACCTTCCGCCAGGAAGGAGCGGCCCAGTTCCACAAACTTGGGCTTTGTGGGGTCGGGCTGACGAGCTTGGGTGGATAGATTGGCGATCGCCAGCCCAGTCAGCGGCAGTTTAGTCGGGTCTAGCTTCGACTTCACTGGCTCAAAGCTCGGCACCACCAGCGTCTTGTTCTGCTTGGTCAGCGTGTTGTACAAGCGCTGCGTGTTCGGGAAGTTGGCAGCGGGCAGCGTCAGGAAGCGGTTGTAGGGAACTGTATCCTCGCCAAAGGCCTGCGCGTATTCAGCGCTGTTCACCATCGCGTTGATAAAGCCCTTCAGACCTTGTGATGCCAGGATCTGGTTATACTTGCGAATCTCCGCCTGATCCAGCGGCGCACGACCCAGGAAGTGCTTCGTACCCAACTCAATCACTTTGGTATTGGGATAGGGCGTGTAGAACTCCTTGATATAGAGGTTCGAGGTTCCCAGACCTTCGATGAACTCCTTCAGGTTGATTTCGCCGTTGCCCAGCTTGCTCTCCAGCGCGGTGAACTCGTTCTGAACAATGTAAGGCGCGATATCCCGCTCGAAGATTTGGCGATAGGCTGCACCGATCACCGTCTTCAGTTGCGCCACATCGGCAGCCGAGGTCAGCTTGAAGACCTTCGTCTGTTCCCGCTTCTTCGACACGCCCTGGTTAGAGCGGAACTGCACATCCGGCTCTGTGCGAATCTCCGTCACCGCGCCCAAGCTCACAAAGCTCGGCGTTTCTTCAGCCACGGGTTTCAGAATGCCCTTATCGACAATGCTGCCGACTCGGTTGGTTCGCAGCGACAAGCCCGCTGGCGTGAGATAGCGCTCGTAGGGCACCGTATCTTCGCCAAAGGCTTCGCTGTATTCCATGCTGTCGATCATGGCATCGACCACCGCATAGAAGCCCTTCTTCGCCGCAATGTCAAAGTAGGCGTTGATCTCTTTGCGGCCGTAGGTGGGGCGGCCCAATAGGCGGCGGTGGATATACTCGATCGCCTTCGTGACGTACAGCGGAGTCCAGTAGAGGCTGCGGAACAGGTCAGACTTCGCCAAAATCCGCACAAACTCGCGTACCGTAATCTCGCCGTTTTCCAGCTTGATTTCGGCAACCTTCTGACGCTGCCCCTCATACACATCGCGCCCAATCACTTGCAGGTAAATGGCGCGAATGACCGCCTGCGTGGAGCTTTCGGAATACTTGACGCTGATGCCCTTGGTGTCGCCGCCCTTCTTGCTGAAGGTGCCTGTATAGCTGGGAACCTGATCCAGCTTGAACACTTTGGGGCCGAGAGTTCCAGGGGCAACACCGCGTGCGCCCGGATTGCTCAACTGGTTGTTGATGCCAGGGCCGCGATTGATCAGAATCCGGCGGGTGTCTTTGCCAAAGGGGGCAGGACTGGTGCTGGGGTTGCGCGTCTGTTTCGGGAAGATCGCGCCAAACTGAATCTCTAGAGGGTCGTTGCCAGAACCATACACATGCTGATCGGGCAGCGGCTGATTGTACTTGGCAAAGGTGGTGATGAAGTGCGGCACCTTGCGGAAAGGAGCGCTGTACTTAAACAGGTCTTGCTGAGGCCCCCAGTTGCGACACTCTTGGGCCTCTTGTCCCAGACCGCGCAGGTAAGGCACGGTTTCTTCGCCAAAGTAGTCAGAATATTCCTGAGAATCGACTAGGGCATCCACCAGCGCCGACAGCCCACCTTTGGAAACGATGCTGAAATACTTTTGCACCTCTTCGCGAGAGCTGGGTCCTCGACCCAGGATGTGGCGGAATGCCAGTTCCAGAGCGCGGCTGTTGATATACGGCTCGTAGAAATTCTTGCGATACAGCGGCGACTTGGCCAGGCGGCGGATAAACTCCTTCATGGAGATTTCGCCGTTCTTCACCTTGGATTCCAGATCAGAAATGCCCAGGGAATAGGCGCGGGTAATGTCCCGCTCAAACACCTGGCGATAGGCAGCCTTCACCACGTCGTTTTTCTCGCTGGCCGATAGCCCCGGCTTCATGGCGTACTTGGGACGACGCTCTGCCGCGTTGAAGTAAATCTGAGGCAGTTGCAGACCTTGCTGGTCGCCAGAGGGCCGCTGACGCAGTTTGTTGGAGGGGCTGGGGGCAACGAACTCGTTGATCAGCACTTCAAAATATTGCGTCACGATCAGCGCAGCGTCGGCATCATCGCGGAACAGCGTCAGGGCCCCGACCCGCATTTCTTGCAGGGCTACGATGGTGGCTTCGCCGGAGCAGGCGTTCTCGATGATTTCCCGCAGACCACGCACGTTCACCGAGATGATGTTGGGGTCGCCTGCAACGATGGCATAGGTGACATAGCGCAGGAACCAGCTTAGATCCCGCAGAGACTTCTGCATGTTGGCAGGGCCGTAGCGGGCGACGTTGATGGGGCGGAAGCCAGGAGGCGTGGGGCCGGCGCTGGGCGTGGTAAACAGGTTCCGCAGTCCCTCCAGCAAACCACCCCCGCCGCTACCAGAAACGTAGGTCACGGTGCCTAGCTTCATGGCTTCTTCGGTGTCGAGGGCAACGCCGCCCATCGTCATCATAACGGGGACTTCTTCGGGGGGCTTTTCGAGAAAGGCCATGGGGGAGCCGCCGACAAAGATGCGGTTGGCGGCCCGAGAGACGATGAGTTCGGAACTTCTGGTGATGGCATCGGCGATCGCCAATCGCTTGAGTCCAGAAGAGAAGAAACTGGTCAATTCGGCGAGTTCACCCCGCCCCAGGAATCGGTCTTGCTGCTCCGCCTGGGAAATGGTTGAGACGGGTAGGGTTTGATAAAGGTTTGGACGCGCAACAGAGCTTCCACCGCTTGCCGTGACACTCATTGGATTTCAAAAGCTCCCTTAATAAACAACTGCCTCAGGTGAGAAGTAGACGTTCCCAGTACGAAATTCAGAACGGCTTGAATAACGACACTTTCCGATGGGCACAGACTGTGATGGGCACAGACTGTGATGGACACAGATCGTGATGGGCACAGACCGTGATGGGCACAGGAGAAATTGTCGCAAGCGATACTAAACAAGCGTTCTGGGGTCTTACAGATTAACTTTTAGATTAGAACGTTTAGGCCCCGCCATGCGGAATGTTAAAAAGCATGTCGAGAACTCTCTCTAGAGTGTCCCAAAAAACCTGATTCTGTGGATGGAATCAGGCTGAGAGAAGTGATAAGTTTTGTTGCAAAACAAAGAGGTCGGGGAGATGGGGGGGCGGGGATAAAGGGGGCGATCGCCCATCTCACCCAGTCCACTCCTCCTGCGGTCATTTCGCGGTGCGCCAACCTCGGTGCGCCAACTCATTTCTCAGTGCGCCAACGCTGCATTACTCCAACACTGGCTGGAGCAGCATTTCATAAAGCTGGTAGCGCGAGGCCGGGTCGAGATGCTGGAGGCGCGTTTGGTTCCAGTTCGCCAAAATTTGCTGCTGGTTGGATTGCACCATTTGCCGCAGTTCTAATAGCTCTGTGCCTTTGGGCAGCACGTCGGATAGCAGCTCCAGCAGCACCTGAATATCTTGCAAGCTACCAAGGCTGTCTTGTAGCGACTTTAGCCCGGCAATCCAGGCTTTGAACTGAGCGCCATAGAAGCTGACGAAAAACTCTGCCTGGTAACGAACGTGCTTGCAGGCTTTGCGGAGGTCGTGCAGCGTTGGGGCGGTGTCTTCGGTCACTGCTTCGGTGGCAATGAGCCAGCCGGGGTGTAGCAGCGAGGTCGATAGCAACGGGCTGAGCAGGTCGGGCAGAACGGTCACAACGGGGATTTGAGCCAGCGGCGTGAACCGGGGAGCGCTGAGCCAGGTTTCGTAGGCGGTTTTCAGGTCTTGATAGCGGCTCTGGCTGAGGATGTCGCGGGTGCCTGCAAGGGTTTTGTGGCGCTTTTGCTGGAGTGCGGCGATCGCCGTTTCCAGATACGCCTGCTCTGGCTGGCTCAGATGGGGATGATAGTCTGTCTGGAGCGTGGCGATTTGCACGTCCAGATCCCGCAGCTTGCCCAGTGCCTTGGTGAGCGATCGCACGCGCTTGGGATGTGCCGCCCTGGGCAAATCGATGGCGGCTCCAAATACTTGCAGTGCCGTATAGAGCCGACGGCTATGAACGCGCATTTGGTGGAGATGCTCCGGGTCGGTATCTGCCAGGACGTGCTTTTCGTGCTTCACCATCTGGTGATACTGCTCACCCACGATGCGATGAGCATACTCTCCCAAAGTCAAGGGTTGAGGCGTTGGCTGTTCCTTGGGTTGCCTGATTTGCTTGCTTTGCCTGGGTTGCTTGCCCTTGCTCCGCTGCTCGGTTTTCATAGGAAATTTACCAATTTTTAGTCTTATCTTAACTTACGGCTTTTGCAGCCTATGGCTGGAAAACGACCTGGCCCTGCCGCAAAACGAGCCAGCCTTGATCCGTCCATTTCACCACCGTTGAGGGGGTTCCAGAACCCGCATAGGTGGCAGACACCGAGAGCAATCGCCCCAGTTCGTCCAGCGCTGCTTCGGTCAGCGTATAGACATCGGGAAACTGTGCGTTAATGTCTGCCAGATTTTGCAACGCGGGTTCTCCAGAGCGGTTAACGCTGGTGGTGGCCAGGGGGCCTGTCTGCGCCAGCAGATGTTGCGCTAGGGCATGGTCGGGTACACGGATGCCGATGGTCGTTGGATCGGTCGGGTTCATGGCGCGGGGGAGGCGATCGCCCGCAGGCAGCACCAGCGTCACCGCGCCCGGAAAGTAGCGCTCCGCCGCCGCCTGCCACTGCGCCTTTGCCGCTCCATCCCCTGCCACAAACGCCCACAAATCTTCCACACTGCCGCCCATCAAAATCAACGGCTTGCGCTCGTCCCGCTGCTTTGCAGCATAG
>NZ_DVEA01000442.1:0-6307 GCF_015295965.1 Thermoleptolyngbya sp. M55_K2018_002 | reverse complement strand
CCCTTCTCCCCGCTTGGGAGAAGGGGTTGGGGGATGAGGGCAGTAAGTTTGCTGTTTCAAGTATGTCAGTGCCTTACTAAAAGGAGGAACCGGATTCGGAAGTCCCCCTTATCAAGGGGGATTTAAGGGGATCTCACATGGGCATCAAACAAGGAACCGGATTCGGAAGTCCCCCTTATTAAGGGGGATTTAGGGGGATCTCATATAGACTGCTAGACTGCAAACTACGACATTTGCTGGAGATACGCCTGATATCCTACCGCATCGAGCTTCGACTGTTTCTCTAGCACCCTATCGCGCAGGCTTTGGCGATAGCGCTGTACCTGGGCCAGCAGGTCGGGCTGTTGGCAGGCGAGAATCTGCACGGCGAGGAGTCCGGCGTTTTGAGCGTTGCCGATCGCCACCGTGGCCACCGGGATTCCGGCGGGCATTTGCACAATGGAATAGAGCGAGTCCAGTCCTTGCAGATGGCGGCTGGGCACGGGAACGCCAATCACAGGCAATGGCGTGAGGGCGGCCACCATTCCCGGCAAATGTGCCGCGCCGCCTGCACCCGCGATGATGACCTTTAGCCCGCGCTCGTGGGCGGTCTGGGCATAGTCCACCATGCGCTCTGGGGTGCGGTGGGCGGAGACGATCGCCACTTCGCAGGCAACCTGGAACTGGTCGCAAATGGCGATCGCCCCCTGCATGGTGGGTAAGTCAGAGTCGCTGCCCATAATAATGCCCACCGCAGGCGAGGCGGCGGGCGATGGCGTGGATGGTTGTGTCATGTCAAGCAGAAAATGGATTCAACGAGAAACGCAGAGCGCCTTACTCATCGTCCATTAGACCAAAGATCACGGCGCAAAAGGCGAACGCCACCACCAGCGGCATCGGCGACTGGAAGTATACGCCCAGACCTGCCGAAATTACGGCTCCCGCCCAGGCCGCACTCAGCCACAGTCGCTCCTGGGGGCTAAAGCCCTTTTCCGCCTTGATAGACAGCAGCGCCTCTGTGGGAATGGGCAGGGGCATCACGGCGTGGGGCGGAAACGCCCAATATTCTCGACGCTCCTGAAACAGATCCGTCCAACCGTTTTGGAGGCACCATTCTTGAATCCATTCAGTACAGTACTTATTCATAGCCACGGTGGATCGATCGACAAAAGAGGTTAAAAAAGTAAAGATTCCGAAGAATGCTCAGTAGCATCAATCGTTCGGAACCCAAAGCAGCACTGAAACCTAGAGGAAACCTAGAAAAAGCTTGATGGCAAAGCTTGACTGCTTGCTATGTTTGTAGACTAGCAGAGCGGAGTAAATGCCCGGTTGACAAGACATCAAATGTTACTTAACAACCAGTTAGAATAGAAGGCTGCTGGGTCGCAAACAGCGCCAACTCAAGCGGTTCAACGGATTTTCACCGGGTTGCAATATGGGTAGTACCTTTGGGCATTTGTTTAGAATTACAACATTTGGCGAGTCGCATGGCGGCGGCGTGGGCGTGGTGATTGACGGCTGCCCACCCCGTGTAGAGGTTTCTGAAGCCGACATTCAAACAGAGCTAGACCGCCGCCGCCCCGGCCAGAGCCACATCGTCACGCCGCGCAAGGAAGAAGACCGCTGCGAGATTCTATCGGGCGTGATGGACGGCAAGACGCTGGGCACGCCGATCGCCCTCTTGGTGAGAAACAAGGACGCGCGATCGCAGGACTATGACGAAATGGCGGTGAAATATCGCCCGTCCCACGCCGACGCGACCTATGACGCGAAATACGGCATCCGCAACTGGCGCGGCGGCGGGCGTTCCTCTGCGCGGGAGACGATTGGGCGCGTGGCGGCAGGGGCGATCGCCAAGAAAATCCTGCATCAGGTCGCAGGGCTTGAAATCATCGGCTACGTCAAGCGCATCAAAGACCTAGAAGGCGCAGTTGATCCCAACACCGTCACGATGGAGCAGGTGGAAAGCAACATTGTCCGCTGCCCCGATCATGAATGCGCCGAGCGGATGATCGAGCTAATTGAGCAAACCGGGCGATCGGGCGACTCCATCGGCGGCGTGGTGGAATGTGTGGCCCGCGCCGTGCCCAAAGGATTAGGCGAACCCGTGTTCGACAAGCTCGAAGCCGACCTGGCCAAAGCCGTAATGTCTCTTCCCGCCAGCAAAGGCTTTGAAATCGGCTCTGGCTTCGCGGGAACGCTGCTAACTGGCTTTCAGCACAACGACGAATTCTACATCGACGACCAAGGCGAAATTCGCACCGTCACCAACCGCTCCGGCGGCATCCAGGGCGGCATCTCCAACGGCGAAAACATCATCCTGCGCGTAGCATTCAAACCCACTGCCACTATCCGCAAAGAGCAGCGCACCGTGACCAGCGACGGCGAAGAAACCGTCCTCGCTGCCAAAGGTCGCCATGATCCCTGTGTGCTGCCCCGCGCCGTGCCAATGGTCGAGGCGATGGTCGCCCTTGTCCTCTGCGATCACCTGCTGCGCCATCATGGGCAGTGCGAGTTGTTCTAGGAGTGGAGAATGAAAGGGCAGATTCGACCCATTGTGCTGTGCTTGTTTCGACATCAAGACCGCATCCTCGTTTCCCGCGACTATGATTCCGTCAAGCAGTCCGACTATTATCGACCGCTGGGCGGCGGCATCGAATTTGGCGAAACCAGCCACGACGCGCTGATCCGCGAGATGCGCGAAGAACTGGGCGCAGAAATTGAGCAGTTGACCTGGCTGGGCACGCTAGAGAATCTCTTCACGCTGGAGGGCGAGCTGGGTCATGAAATTGTGCTGATCTATGATGCCCAATTTTGCGATCGCACGCTCTACAGCCAGCCGCATCTCTCTGGTTCCGAAGGGGACAAGCCCCTGCTGGCCGAGTGGAAATCTTTATCCGAGTTCAGCGATGCAGAGCTGCGACTGGTTCCCGATGGACTGAAGGACTTTGTATGGGGACATTCGTAATCTGCAAGGATTCTGATTCTCTGAACAGGAAATAGGGATAGTCCTGCTCGTTCGTAAACACATAGGCCGCGACTGCGTTTGGGTCATCAATCACGCCTGCTTCCAGCTTTGAAGCGGCGTAAATGTTGGCATAGTGAAGCGCCTGTTTTATAACCTGGTGTCGCCGGACTCGGACTTTTTCCTGCTGGGCTTTTTTATTGCCGCCACAACCTGTCCGATTTAAGCACTTGACCTCTACCACCGCAAATCGCCCTGCGCCATCGGTAAACACCAGATCGCCCCGCCCCTTATGCCCTCGGCCGGGTTCGACTTCCCACTCGTTTTCCACAACGTAGGGATAGTCAGGCAGGAGGCGATCGCTATTCAAAACCAGCGTTCGTTTTAGCTCATACTCTCCGTTTTGATCCCAATCGCACCCTTCAAAATAGCTGCGAAGAACGCGATCGCGGTGTTCGATTTCTTGCTGATTCATACTCTCGCTCAGTGCTTTGAACTCACCTGCCAAAAGCTTCATGATTGCTCAAGGCAACTTCGCCAGCATCGAGGTGCGGAAGCTACCCCATTTTGAGGGGGATGAGCGAACTTGCAAAATCGGCAGAGGCAGGGAGTGGAGACGCTACGCCACATTTACGCCACATTTACGCCACATGAGCGCCACATGAGCGCCATTTCCCGACTCATCAGGCATCGGCCCCAACCTAAGCCAAGATCATCATGCCTGCGGGCGGCAAGCTGACATAAACCACCCGTCGGTCTTGATAATGCTCCACGGTGACGGTTTCATCCGTCGGCGGGTTCTGGAGTTGCTCGTCGCTCCAATCGCTGTTATACAGCACCGTCATGGTTGAGCCGTTGGGATGCAGCGAGCGATCAATCGTCACATACGCGCCTCGCCCTTCTGTGCCGTGGGTGTTCAGCACCATCAGCACTTCTGCATTGAACTGAATTTGTGACCAGGCGGCCAGTTCTCCCGCACCGGGATAGGAAAAGGGACGATCCATAAACGAGGTTTCGCGGGGATAGTGTTGCCCCCGGCGCAGGGCGCGGCCGATGCGATCGGGACGCTGGCGCACACGGGCGATCGCCGCAATTCGCAAATAGGTCGGATGCTGTGGGTTAAAAAAGTGGCATCCCTCCGTGCCAAACGCGCCAAACTTGCCGCCAAACATACACTCGCGGATATAGCGGTCGATATAGGCGTGCTGCGGCTCGATGCCATAGTCGTGGTCACTTTCGGAGCCATCGAGCGCCTGCTCTGTGCCGTAGTAAATCGACGGCACTCCCGGCATGGTCAGCATCACCCCAACCGCATGGGCCGCCTGGTGATAGCGGGTGGGAAGGTCGCTACCTGCCGCAAACCGCTGCTTTGTTGGCCGCGAACACATATCGTGGTCGTCCAGCACCGAGACGTGATACGTCCCCAACTGGCGGATGCTGCCCGAAAGCTGCGCTTCGTCATATAGCCCGAAATAGGCTCCAGGATGGCCCAGCCCCTTCACCAGTGCCATCAGGTTATTTGGCGCGGCGGCAATATCCAGCACCGAGTCCAGATTGCGCCCAAAGATGTCGCGATAGCCCTGCACCAGGTTTTCATCCGTCAGTTCCCCCGCCAGCAAGAAGTTTTCCTTGCCAATGGCCTGGGCATAGCCGTGGATCTCGCTGCAAAATCGGCGCGAGGAGGCAGGCGAAACGTGCTTGACGGCATCGACTCGAAAGCCGTCGCAGTCCGTCAGCGCAATCCAGTATTGATAGACCTTGGCCAGCGCCGACAGCGTTTCCTTATTTTCCAAGTTGAAATCGCGCAGTTCAAAAAAGTCGCCCTGACGAAACTCCACGTAGGGATTGAGCGGGTCTTCCCACGGCGACACTTCCCACTGGCTAATCATGCCTGCCCGGTTGTACCAGTCTGGGTTTTGAAATTCTTCGGGAAACACCCCATCCTCCAGGGTGAGGGGCTGGGGAATGCTGCGGCTGTCGTGCGATCGCCACCCGTGAATTTCGTAGGGCGGCGAAAAGCGATAGGGCATTGTTTCTGCCGGAGAACCCTCCGGGCCGCGATAGTACCAATTGCTGCCGCTGTGGTTGTAGATAATATCCAGAACCACGTACATGCCGCGATCATGCGCCGCATCGACCAGATCCCGCAGGTCTTGTCGCGTGCCAAAGCGCGGATCGACCTCCAAAAAATTCTGAATCCCGTAGCCGTGATAGGTTTCGCTATCGATCCGCTGCTTCCAGGGGGGATTGAGCCAGAGCGTAGTCACCCCCAGAGTTTGCAAATAGTCCAGCTTGCTGAGAATGCCCTTCAGCGTGCCGCCATTAAACCGATTGCCTGCGGCCATCCAGGCGGCCTTGCTTTCGGCGCGAAACTGCTCTGGCCGGTGGCGATCGAACATCGGCCGCTCTCCCTCGCGACCGTCGCTGAAGCGGTCTGGCAACAGTTGGTAGAGAAACTGGTCGCGCCAGGATAGAGGACTGGGAAATACGCGGCCGCGAGGATTCAGATCCGCATCTGCCAGCCGCCGGGGAGCCTGCGGTTCAATAACAGTCAGCATTATTTTTAGATTTCTAACGTTGATGAGGAGCAATGTGGCCAGATCATAGTTGGCGCGATCGAAAACCCTTGGTCAAGGGGAATACGTCAGGGGGCGATCGCCCTTCTCGCCGTCCCGATTCCTGACACGCCATTCCTGACACGCTATTCCTTTTGATTTATTTCTAAGGTTCTATTTCTAACGCCCTATTTCTAATGCCAGATGTGCCCAATCTTGGCATCGCCAATAATGAAATCGCTAGTTCAAGCTTTCCCGACGAAAAAACTATGGCAAGTCCTATTGAATTCAGTTTGTTTGCGCCCTACAACGAAGCCGCATCGCTCGTCGGCTCCTTTTCAGACTGGGATGAAATCCCCATGAAAAAGGGCAAAGACGGCTTCTTTCGAGTCAGTGTTGACTTAGAAGATGGCGTTTATAACTATAAATTTCGGGTTCAAAGTAAGTCCTGGTTTTTTGAACCGAACCAGTGGGTCGATGTGACCGATCCCTACGCCACCGACGTAGATGGCAAATCATCTGAAGAAAATGCGATCGCCCGTATCAAAGAGGGCAAACGAATTGTTGATACCTACGTTTGGCAATATGACGACACGCCGCTGCCTGCCGATCACGAGCTGGTGATTTACGAAATGCATGTGGCGGACTTTTCGGGGGGTGAAGACGACCCCCACGCTCGCGGGCAATACAAGCATGTCATCGAAAAACTGGATTATTTGTGTGACTTGGGCATCAACGCCATTGAGCTAATGCCTGTGAAGGAATATCCCGGCGACTATAGCTGGGGCTACAACCCGCGCCACTTTTT
>NZ_DVEA01000139.1:0-6317 GCF_015295965.1 Thermoleptolyngbya sp. M55_K2018_002 | reverse complement strand
AAAAAGACCGGGTGATTCCTCTGGTGTGGGGTCGTCAGCTTCCGGAGGTGAATCCCAGGCTAAAGCTGATTGAACTGCCCGGTGCGGGCCACTGTCCCTACGACGAGTGCGCCGACCGGGTGAATCGAGAAATCCTAGCGTGGGTCGATCACTGCGTTGGCAAGGTAAATGCTGGAGTGGCGAATGCTGGGATGGCGAACGCTGGAGCCGTGAACGCTGGAGCCGTGAACGCTGGCGAAACCAACCAGCCGCCAAGCCCTAGCGCCTGACCCCAGTTCCCAGCCTGTTTTACATTTCTTCAAACTTTCTCAAACTTTTTCAGAGTGCGTCTGTACTGCTAGGGCGCTGGCTTTGGCGTGTTTGGCGATGCTGGGTAGGGTCGATAGGGGCGATCGCCCGATCCAAAGTTTGGATGGGAATGATATAGTACATTTGTATCAAACACCAAACGGGTACAGATGGGGACAAACGGAACCTCTGGATGGCTGATCTTCAAGTCTCAGATCCAATCCCAGGGTCAATCCCAGAGCCAATTCCAGCACCCTGATGCCCCACGTACCACCTCAGCAAACTCAACGGGTGAAAACAA
Organism: Thermoleptolyngbya sp. M55_K2018_002; assembly: GCF_015295965.1. Classification (NCBI taxonomy): domain Bacteria; kingdom Bacillati; phylum Cyanobacteriota; class Cyanophyceae; order Oculatellales; family Oculatellaceae; genus Thermoleptolyngbya; species Thermoleptolyngbya sp. M55_K2018_002. Next base: position 5,728 of record NZ_DVEA01000139.1, on the reverse strand, counting down.
ACGCTCTATGACTACAGGTACCAGAGCAAGGCGGGCAAGTAAACCCCCTGCCATCTCCCCAAGCGGCACGCGCACCCTGGCGCTGGATGCAGGCAACTACGACCTCAAATTTTTTGATGGCAACGGTCATCCCAAGGCGATTCGCTCGGTGCGCTATCACCTACCGTCGGGGCGCGATGCCGTCAGCTATTCCGACGCTTCGCCGCTGATCGAGCTGCCCAACGGAACCCGCGTCCACTTTGGCGCACAGGCTTACAAATACCGCCGCCAGCAGCAGACGGTCGTGGAAAACAAGGTAGAACTGTCGCGCTTGCATCTCTACGCCTGTCTAGAGCCGTTTAATGGCAGCACCGAGTTCACCTTGCAGGTTTATGCTTCCACCCCGGAACCCGCCAAAAATCGGGACGCGATTCGGGAGCAACTCATCGGGATGCACGAATTCAAGCGCAACGGGCTAGACTACCGCGTCATGGTGGAAAGCGTGGAGGTGGAGCGCGAAGGCATGGGTGCATACCACTATGCGCGGCAACTGGGCATGATTCCCGATGCGGGCTTTACCATCGTCGTCGATATTGGCGGCGGCACCTGGCTAACGCGGCTGGTGGACGCTGAGGGCGAAGTAATTGACGAAAACGTGATGGATCGCGGTGGCGCGTATGAACTGGCGGCCTCCATCAGCTTCGACAAACGGCTGACCACAGCACTGGGGACAAGCGCTGACCCCAGCATTGTGATGGACGGCTTTCGCGCTGGGCACACCTACGCCGACACGGAGCTAACTTGGGCCCCCTGGCTAGAGGAGCATCTCGACCCCTGGTTTAAGGGCATTTTCCAAACCGTGCGATCGCAATACAACCCCTATATGCCCCGCGTGACGCGCTTTCTGGTGACGGGCGGCAGCACCCACCTGATTGCTGAACGGCTGCAAGGGCGAAAGCTCTTTGCCGTCATGGGTGATCCGCAATTTGCCAATGTCCGCGGTTTGTACTCGATGTCGATGGATCAACAGCTATGCATGACAACAAAGTAAGACTGAGTGCGGATGTGCTGGAAAAGGCGCAGCAAATCGCCGCCGAGTGGGGGCTGAAGAATACCCGTGCGGCGGTGGAGGCAGTATTCCGGCGCTATGCCGATGATTATCTACACGGTCGGGAGCCATTTCCAGGCGCGGCGATTGCCCAAACCCACCTCCCCACCTGGACTCCACCCCGACGGCTCGATCCGCTAGGGTTGGCAAACGGCGGCAGTTGCGAAGCGCTGGATGCCCTGGATGAACTGCTTGGAGCCTGACGGGGCCGCCGCTCTGGGGTCTAAAATAGGAGGCTGACCTGGGAGGATTGTCCTGCATGGCTGAGTCGGCAATTTGGCAGCTTCCACCCGACGAGTCGCCGCCCGCCGAGTTTGTGCAGGCAGCGGCCGAATATGCACCCGCTGGTATGGCGACCTATGCTGCTCAGTTGCTTTGGCAGCGCGGCATTCGCGATCCAGCGGCGCTGGCGGGCTGGCTCAACCCCGATTGCTACTCGCCGACCAGCCCCTTTGCGTTTGGCGAAGAAATGCAGAGGGCGATCGCCCGTCTGAAGCTGGCCTACGAACGGCAGGAGGCGATCGCCATCTGGGGAGATTTTGATGCCGATGGAATTACGGCGACAGCGGTGCTGTGGGACGGGCTGGGACAGTTTTTTCCCCAGGGCGATCGCCTCTCCTGCGTCATCCCCAATCGCCTCACGGAATCCCACGGGCTGACCCACAGCGGCATCGAGCGTCTGGCGGCGGTGGGCGTTCGCCTGATCGTCACCTGCGACACGGGCAGCACCAGTCTGGCGGAGATCGACCATGCGAATCGCTTGGGGCTGGACGTGATTGTGACGGATCACCATACGCTGCTGGCCCAGCGTCCGCCTGTGGTCGCCATTGTCAATCCCCGTAGCCTGCCTGCGGATCATCCCCTCGCCACCCTGTCGGGCGTTGCCGTTGCCTACAAACTGGTGGAGGCGCTGTACGAAACCCTACCCGACGTGCCGACGCGCCCACTGGATACTCTGCTGGATCTGGTGGCGATCGGGCTAATTGCTGACCTAGTGGAACTGCGGGGCGACTGCCGCTATCTGGCGCAGCGGGGTATTGCTCAGCTTCAGAAAAATCAGGACGTGGCGACGGCCCCGCGCCCCGGTGTGGCGATGCTGCTGGAATTTTGCAAACGGGCGGGCGATCGCCCCACCGATATTTCCTTCGGGCTGGGGCCGCGCATCAACGCCATCAGCCGCATCCAGGGCGATGCCCGCGATGGCGTGGAGCTACTGACCAGCCGCGACGAGAGCCGCTGTCGTCAGCTTGCCGAAGCAGCGGAACTGGCAAACACTCGCCGCCGCGCCCTCCAGCAAGATCTGTTCAAACAAGTCTCGGCGCGGCTGAGCCAGATGGATTTGTCTACGACTGGCGTGATTGTGCTGGAAGATCCGCAGTGGCCAGTGGGCGTTTTGGGACTGGTGGCGGGGCAAATTGCTCAGGACTATGGCCGCCCAGCTATTTTGCTCAGCAGCGCCGCACCGCTGGCGGCTGCCAAACCTGCTGCATCGGATGCCGCCAGTTCCTTGCCCGGTCGCGTCAAGCTGGCGCGAGGCTCTGCCCGTTCTGTGAACTCGATTGATCTCTACGAATTGATGAGCAGTCAGCAGCACTTGCTCAGCGGGTTTGGCGGGCATCCCCTAGCGGCGGGGCTGAGTTTGCCTGTGGAAAACATTCCGCTGTTTGCGGATGGCATCAATCGGCAACTCCGGCAGCAGGTGGGGATATCTGGGGCGATTGCCCCGCCGTTGCTCCCGGTCGATCTGATCGTGACCGTGGGCCAGTTGGGAAAAGACTTGTTCCAAACGCTGAAACTGCTGGAACCCTGCGGCATGGGCAATCCCACGCCCAACCTGCTGATTCGTCGGGGTCGCTTTGAAAATGTCCGCAATGAAAATATCCGCGATTTCAAGCAGCGCAAGGTGCGGTACATCAAAACCGAGTTTGATCTTGTGGATGAAACCGGGCAATTTCACGGCGTGTGGTGGGGCCACTATCGCGACGAGATGCCGCCGGGGCTGTGCGATGCCGTGGTGCAGATGGATTTCAATCCGTTTCGCAAGCGCTATGAGGTGCGGCTGGTGGCTGTCCGTCCGGCGGCGGATGAGTGGGCTACGGCGGGGCCTGCTGAACCGGACTGGCTGCTGGACTGGCGCGGGCAGACCGAACTCCCGGCAGGCGCGGCCGACGCAGAAAAGGTGCTGGTGATGACCGACTGCCCGACCCAGTGGGACGATTTGCGCGTGTGGGGGCGACAGGCCCGGCACGACGGCAAACGGCTGGCGATCGCCTATCAAACTCCACCCGCTATCGATCCGCTAGAATCCTGGCAAACCCTGGTGGGATTGGCAAAGTATCTTAGCCGCACAGGGCAAGTCGCAACGCGATCGCAGCTTTTACGAAAACTGGGGCTGGGCGATCGCCCGCTGAGAGCCGGAATTCAGGCATTGCAGGCGCTGGGAATGACGGTCACAGCCCTACCCGATGGGCTGCAATTTCAGTGGCATCCAGCCGATTTGTCTACACAGTCGCCAACAGCGGCCCAGGTGAATCAGGCCATTGAGGCATTTCTCTCGGCGGTTGAAGAAGAGCAATTTCGGCGACAGTACTTTGCGACTGTGCCTGCTGCAACGATTCGGGCGATCGCCTCTTAAGGCAGCACCTTTAGGAGTTGCGCAGTTGGACAATTTCTCGCGGGCTGCGCCCGCGAGAAATTGTCCAAAGCCCAGAAAACTTAATCGCAAGTGCGTAAGCCCCAACTTTAATGCCACAACGGAATCGAGTTTTGAACGCCGGGAACCAGAGCCGGTAGAACGTCTGACGATTTTTTCAAAGCAGCAAAAAAGACAAGAAAAAGAGTGCAGACAGCATGACGACTCAGGATCAACGTCTATCTGCACCCTCTCAGCTAACCATGAACGTTGTGCAAGCAAGCACCCTGAAAGCCCTTCAGCAAGCTCAAAAGCCAGGTTCAAAACCCAACGCATCCTAAATATCCTAAAAAGGATCCAGCTTAAGCGACTCAACTTAAGTGATTTTATCGGAGCAACTGAAAAGGAAGTTCAGTGGATTTGCGTAGGCAACACCGTTGATAACTTCATCCTACGGCGATCGCCTGGGCTGTTTCATAAAGGAACTGTAGAGTTTGGGTGTAACCCCATAAGACTCGTGTGAAGATAAACAAGGCTCATTCGCCTGTGCCGCATGACTCCCTGAAAATGACTCCGTGAAAATAACCCCCTGAAACGGCTCTCCAAAGACCCGCAGACAGATTCCCATGACTCAGCCCAAATTTGCCAGTCGCGCCGCCTGGGAGCAGGCAAATCTGCTAATGCAGCCTGTGTTTATTCGGGTGCTGGATAATTTGCGAAAAACCCTGGAACAGTCGCCCTGGAAAAGCACCTACCGCAACGACCCCATCTGGCCCGATGGCGTATCCGAAGAGACGCAACAGCAGGTGCTAGCGCTTCAGCATCGGCTGGCATCCGCTACTCCAGAAGAAGCCCCAGACCTCCAGGAAGCGCTGTCGCGTCTGCCCCAGCCCCATCCGGGCTACGTGCTGTGTCTCCAGCATCAGGCGCATCAGGTCAATATCGACCTCTGGCAGTTGTGCTATCAGATCTGCTTTCGCAACTACAGTCCTGTGCTGAGCCTATCCGACACCGTAGTAGTCGAAGTGGATACAAGCTTGCTCGACGACACAGGCGATGTAGACTGGCAAAAGCTCGATGCGAAAACGGCTCAGCTTGTAGAGCAGCTTTTTGCCAGCTTGCCCGACATTTCGTAGGTGTCCTGCGCGATCTATGTCCCGACTGTCCAGCACAATTGAAGCCATTTTGTATCTAAAGGGGCAGCCGCTGACGCTGGCCAAAATTGCGGAATATGCCGGATGCGATCGCCCCAGTGCCGAGGAAGGGCTGATTGAGCTAATGACCGACTACGCCCAGCGCGACGGGGCGCTAGAGGTGGTGGAAACGCCAGAGGGCTATTGTTTGCAGCTTCGAGAAGCCTATCAACCGCTGCTGCAAAAGCTGGTGCCTGTGGATTTAGGTGTGGGCGCGTTGCGGACACTGGCGGCGATCGCCCTGCGCGGCCCGCTGACGCTTTCGGATCTGGTCGAACTGCGCGGATCAGGGGCTTACCAGCACGTTCAGGAGTTGGTGGAGCTAGGGTTTGTCCGCAAGCGCCGCAAAGCCGATAGCCGCTCGTCTTGGCTACAAATCACCGACAAGTTTTATCAATATTTTCAGCTAGAGTCGCTGCCACAACCCTTCAGCAATGCCTCCAGCGCTTCATCTGGGGCTGCGACTCCCGAAGCCTGACCCTACGCCTGATGTCTTCGCCACTTCTGCCCTGAGAACGACAGAGCTTCCCGGCCTGCGGTAGAGCCGTTTTATACAGCCAGGCGGCTACCTTAATGTGTAATGTTTCGGAACTTTTACCAGATGGTTTTGAGATTGGTTTTGGAATGGAAGCGTTCAGCGATGAACAGGCTTCTGTCATAAGCCGACTCATAGCGGGTAAGCAAGGTTCGGAACGGTTTGAAATCCCAGGAAAAACCCATTTGATGAGCTGAGGTGATAAACCATGAGTAACCCTGATTATAGTCGGCAGAACGAGGCCCGCATTCGGGACATGCAAAACGCTGAATTGCAGAATC
>NZ_DVEA01000168.1:0-6327 GCF_015295965.1 Thermoleptolyngbya sp. M55_K2018_002 | reverse complement strand
GCGATAAAGGTTCCGGGCCGGCCGCACCTGGCCCAGCCCTACGAAGCCGTTCTGGAGGCGCTGGGCGCGTTGGGGGCTGTGGAGGCGGTCGAGGTGATTCGTCCCTTTGTCGAGCATCCGCTCCAGCGGGTTCAGTATTCTGCGGTGCGGGCGCTGTACCAGTTGACGGAAGACGCGGCCTACGGCGATCGCCTGGTGGCCGCGCTGCAAAGCGACGACATTAATCTGCGTCGCGTCGCCCTGTCGGATCTGGGTGCTGTGGGCTACCTGCCCGCTGCCGAGGCGATCGCCACCGCCACCACCGAAAACAGCTTCAAACTCTTTTCCCTCAAAGGATTGCTAGAACGCGCCGTCCGTCAGTCACCCGACACCCTCAGCGCCGACGCTATTCGGGTGATGACGCTGATGGACGGGATGCTGTAGGCAGGCTGTAAAGGGAGAGAGGGAGAGAAAACACCCACCCACCCCGTCACCCATCCACCCCGTTACCCACCTCCATGCCTACTCCCCTCGCCACCCTCATCGCCGACATCGACCAGGCCGATTCGCCGGAACGGTTGATTGCGGCTGTGCAGGCATTGGCGGCGGCGCGGCTGGAAGAAGGGATTCCGACGCTGATTCGGGCGCTGGGGTTCAACAATCCCGGTGCGGCAGTGATGGCGGTGAAAGGGCTGGTGCAGATGGGCGAGGCGGCGGTGATGCCCCTGCTGACGCTGCTGGATGACTACAACTACGGCGCGCGGGCTTATGCAATTCGGGCGCTGGCGGCGATCGCCGATCCGCGTGCGCTGGACGTGCTACTGTCGGCAGCCGAGACGGACTTTGCTCCCAGCGTGCGCCGCGCGGCCACCAAGGGCGTAGGGCAGTTGCACTGGCTCAAGCTGGCAGACTCCGAGCGGGCGATCGCCCAGTCCCGCACCTACGATACGCTCGTTCGCATCCTAGACGATGCCGACTGGTCGATCCGCTATGCGGCGATCGCCGGACTGCAAGCCCTAGGACAGTCCGCACCCGACTTGCAGCCTCAGATTCTCGAAACACTGCGAACTCTCGCAGACTCGGATATTGCCGTGCAGGCGCGGGTTCAGTGGGCGATCGCCACGCTGCAATCTCCCCAGCCTGTTCCCAACAGCTTCCCTGGCTCCCAAACCCCAATCCCAAACCCCTAAACCTCTAACCACCATGTCAATTCCCCTGCTCGAAATCACACCCAAAACCCAGAACCAGCGCGTACCCGGCTACGACGTTCCGGACGAGGACGACGCTCGGATTTATCGCCTGACGGATGCTACCTCCGACACCGATGTCAACAACATCATCTGGGCCTGCTATCGCCAGATCTTCAGCGAGCATCTGATTTTGGAAAGCTATCGGCAGGAGTTTCTGGAATCGCAACTGCGGAACCGTGCTATCTCCGTGCGCGAGTTTATCCGAGGTCTGGGCAAATCGGAAGTCTATCGAGAGCAGATTGCCGAACTCAACTCCAACTATCGAGTGGTTGAGCTAACGGTGCAGCGCTTTTTGGGTCGCCCCTCCTACGGCAAACAGGAGCAAATCGCTTGGTCGATTGTGATTGCCACCAAAGGGCTGCATGGCTTCATTGATGCGGTGGTGGATAGCGACGAATATCGTTCCAACTTCGGCGACGACATCGTGCCCTATCAGCGCCGCCGCATGGAGGCCCGCCCCTTTAACCTGGTGAACCCGCGCTATAACGACTATTGGCGCGGCCGCCTGCTGGAGCGGGAAATGATGACCCGTTCTTACTACCAGGTGCGGCAATATCAGGCGGGCGAACTGGACAAGAAAGTGGTGCGGCAAGCGATTCCGGCATCCTTCTTCATCATGGCAAAGGGCATCATCACGCCCCAACTTACGCCCCAGCGCGACGTGGCCCGCTCCACCTCCAGCGCCATCAAGGTGCCCGATATGAGCCGCGACGACAACGGCACCCCCAAGCCTACGGTCAAACCCGTTGCCACCCGACTGCCCTACAGCTATATCCCGCCGCTGAAGAAGAATTAGGGTTTCGGTATCCGGTGTCAGGGGTTGGGGTTCAGGAATTTACTCACGTCCTGGCCCCTACATCTGGTTCCCAAACCTCTAACTCCTAAACTCTAACCCCTGGAAAACCATGAGCATTCCCCTTCTTGCATACAAACCTGCGTCTCAAAACCAGCGCGTGCCGGGTTATGAAGTCGGCAACGAGGACACCCCCTATATCTATCGCCTGGAAGACGCAGCCGATAACTCCGACATCGAGCAGCTAATTTGGGCGGCCTATCGCCAAGTGTTCAGCGAGCACGTCATTCTCAAGAGCAGCCGTCAGGGTGATCTGGAATCGCAGTTGAAGAACCGCTCGATTACAGTGCGGGACTTTATTCGCGGGCTGGCCAAGTCGGAAACCTACCGCAAGCTGGTGGTGGAAACCAATTCTAACTACCGGATTGTGGACATTACGCTGAAGCGCCTGCTGGGCCGTGCGTCCTACAACCAGGATGAGCAAATTGCCTGGTCAATTGTGATTGCCACCGAGGGCTTTGAGGGCTTTGTCGATCAACTGCTGGACAGCGACGAATACAGCACCAACTTTGGCGACAACACGGTTCCCTACCAGCGGCGGCGCTATCGCGATCGCCCCTTTAACCTGGTGACTCCCCGCTATGGTGACTATTGGCGCGATCGCCTAGAAGCCGAGCGCTATAAGTGGGGTGACGTTCGCAACTTCCTCGAAATGGCGAAGGCCGTACAGCCAAAGCCGATGCAGTTTACTTCGGTGTCTACGGCAAATATCAAAATTCCCGATATGAGCCGCAGCAGCGCCACCGCAGGCGTGCCCGTGTCCATCAGCCCCTCGGCCAGCTTCCCCGTCCGCTAAAAGTCTGGCCTTCAGGCGTTGGCGGTGTGTGAAAGGCGGTTTGTGAAAACTGCGGATCAACCTTCAACGCCTGAAGCGCTGGAAACTGTTTAAGACACCTAAGGCGCGTAGGACACATTAAAAAACGTTTAAGACACGTTTAAGACACGTTAGGATACGCGCTGATTTCCGTTCTAGATTGACCACCTCTTGCATAAGAGACTTGCATAGAAGATTGGATTTAGCCGTTCAAACTTGTCCGTTCAAACTTAATCGTTCAACCATAGTTCGTGCAGCGATTCGCGCTAATTTTCTCAACTCTGGCTAAATCGTATTTTGAGATTGTTCTACGTTCGGGTCAGGGATTGGTTCGCAAAGATTGAAACCGGTGTGTTTTTTAGCTGACTGATTGCTTGATGAAGGGGCGATCGCCCGCATACCGCATCCAATCGTTCCCGCTTACTTAGCCTGAATGCAACGCTATGCTCTGGTTTATTCGGGTTCCTGTAAAATCCCCGACCTCTGACTCTGTGCAAGAAGTCTCTTCACCTTTCAGATGTTGAAGGAGAAATCGAGATGACATTGCCTCTTTTAGACTACAAGCCAACCGCGCAAAACCAGCGGGTATCTAGCTTTGGCACGGTTGACACCAACGGCGACATTCTCTACGTCTATCGGCTCGAAGACTCTCGTGCGGCGGATGAAGTGGACGAGTTGATCAACGCCGCCTATCGCCAGGTGTTTAACGAGCAAGAGCAGCTTCGGTTTAATCGCCAAATTGCGCTGGAAACTCAGCTCCGCAACCACTCCATTTCCGTGCGGGACTTCATTCGGGGGCTGGCCAAGTCAGAGCGATTCTATCGGCTGGTGGTGGAGCCAAACAACAACTATCGCCTGGTCGAAATGTGCCTGAAGCGGCTCCTTGGCCGTGCGCCCTACAGCAAAGACGAAGAAATCGCTTGGTCGATTGTGATTGCTACTAAGGGCTGGGGCGGCTTCGTGGATATGCTGATTGACAGCGACGAGTACGCCCAGGCCTTTGGCGACAACGTGGTGCCCTACCAGCGCAAACGGATGGGCGATCGCCCCTTCAGCTTTACCCCGCGCTATGGAGCCGCCTACCGCGACAAGCTGCCGAAGCCCCGTCCCTACGTCCCTGTAGGTCGATTTGCCCTGAACTTTGACCAGCCCTTCGACCTGCAAGCCTTCCTCAAGACGGCCAACTGGGGGCGCGTGTCGATTGTTGTGCTGACGCTGGTGCTGATGCTGGCCGTGCTGGCGCTGGTGAGTTCGCTGCCCGGAGCCACCGGATAAGCTGGATTCCATTTGCAAAAAAGCCGATTGCAGATGGAGTCTAGAGGTTCAATCCACGGGATAATAAGCCAAAGACTGTCGTTAGACCGCTGGCTTGAACCATTTCAGACGTTCCATAAAACTGAAGGGAGATACTTGAATGGCGTTGCCGTTGCTTGAATACAAACCAACCACTCAGAACCAACGGGTTCGCAGCTTTGGCGCTGCTGACCAGAACGAGGACACTCCGTACATCTATCGTCTAGAAGACGTTGCGGATGATTCCGATATGCAGCAAGTCATCTGGGCGGCCTATCGTCAGGTGTTTAGCGAACATCAGATCCTCAAATTCAACCGGCAGCCCGCGCTGGAATCTCAGCTCAAGAACCGTGTGATCACCGTGCGCGACTTTGTGCGGGGGCTGGCGCTGTCTGAGCGCTTCTACAGCCAGGTCGTGAGCGTGAACGACAACTATCGCTTGGTGGACATTACGCTGCGCCGCCTGCTGGGCCGCAAAGCCTATAACCAAGACGAAACCATTGCCTGGTCAATCGTGATCGCCACCAAGGGCTTCGACGGTTTTGTGGACGCACTGCTCGATAGCGAAGAATACACCAACGCCTTTGGCGACTACACTGTGCCCTATCAGCGCAAGCGCATGGGCAACCGCGATGAGGGTCGTCCCTTTAACCTGGTAACGCCGCGCTATGGCGAAGAGTTTCGCGACAAGGTGGGAACCACCAAGACCGACTGGCGATTTGTGGTGGAGAAGTTCTACAGCCGCAAGTTCCAGGAGCGGATGCTGTCCGAGGGAGATCCCCGCAAGTATCGCGACATGGCCGCCGCTGTGGGGGCCAAGGGCAACTATGCTCAAACCCTCCGCGCCAACGATATCGACTACTTGAACAAGGTTCCCTATCGCGGTCGCCGCTAATGGGGTTCAGGGATCAGAGGTTGAAGATGGGCAGTGGGGCGATCGCCCTTTTGAACATCACGCCTTCCCGCTAACAAACCTCATCAGTGTGCCAACATCGCCAGAGCGCGATTTCCAGAATCCGGTTTTGCAAATCTTGAAGCTGCTCACAGACCGCGCTTCCTAAAGCGCCGTCCAGCGAGTGGTTTTGGGACTGGCAAAGCCGGATTTAGTTTTTGCGCCTTTGCTTCCAGGCCCCATCACGGCATAACGCTAAGCCAGCCGATGACGCTAAGCCAGCCAGCCTACGCGAGTCAGCGGCAAATTCCAGCGTGTCTCCGACTTTGGACGCAGCAGCGTTTGATAAAGCCCCATCTGATTCTGTTCAAAGCCGAGAGCAGAGCCAAGCAGATAGGCCCGCCAGAGTTGCAGATAGCGATGGGGCAGCGTTTCAGGCAGGGTGCTGGGTAAGCGGCCCGATTGCTCACTGTTTTCTAGCATTCGGTTCCGCATTGCGTCGCCCAAAAGCCGTTTTGCCTGAGCAGCAGCGTTTCGCAGATTGGCTTCCCAACAGCGCAGGGTTTTGGCGTAGTGGAGTCGCCATCCGTCTACGTCCACAATTTCCCAGCCGGCCGCCTCGGCGGCATCCAGCACCGTCGAGAGACGCAGCAGTTCGCCGTGGGGAAAGATGTAGCGGTTGATGAACCGTTCGCCCAGGCTGCTGCCGTTCCATTCGGTGCTGGCGGTGATGCCGTGATTGAGGAACAGACCACCGGGTTTGAGCGATCGCCCAATGCGCTGAAAATAAACGGGCAGGTTCCTGCGACCCACATGCTCCATCATGCCCACGGACACGATCTTGTCAAATGTGGGCGTTTGCGGCAGGTCGCGATAGTCCATCAACTGCACCTGGAGGCGATCGCCCAGACCCGCCTCTGCAATTTTTTCCTGGTTATAGTCCAATTGCGCCTGGCTGAGCGTGATGCCAACGCCAAACACGCCGTACCGTTCCACCGCCCAGCGCAGCAGCGCCCCCCAGCCACAGCCAATATCTAGCAGCGTTTCCCCCGGCGACAGGCGCAGCTTGCGACAGATCAGGTCTAGCTTGGCTGCCTGCGCCTCGGCCAGCGACATCTGTTCCGTTTCAAAGTGGGCGCAGGAGTAGACCATGCGCGGATCGAGCCAGAGCTGATAAAAGTCGTTGCCCATGTCGTAGTGGTGATGGATGGCGGCTCGGTCTTGTGCGGGGGTGTGGCGCGTCTTT
>NZ_DVEA01000282.1:0-6368 GCF_015295965.1 Thermoleptolyngbya sp. M55_K2018_002 | reverse complement strand
CACCACCGGGGAGGCGGATGCCGATGAGTTCGAGTTCCACGTTCATCTGACCGTTCCACTCGTTGAGGCGGAGGCGATAGGCGATGTCGATGGGGCTGGGCAGGGGGCAATATTCACCCCAGCGCCAGGCGATCGCCTTCATGCCAGATTCATCTTCGTCCTGAGCCACAACGACCCGCAGATGAGAGCGGTCTTTGCCAATCACCTGCTGTTCCACGATACGGACGTTGGGAGTCCAAAACACCGGGTCGGGGTTGCCAATGCCGCAGGGGTGGAGTTGGTCGATCTGCTGATACAGGTCGAGGGTGAGGTCGCGCAGGTTGGCCTGGGCATCGACTTCGATCAGCGGGCGCAGGTGTTGGGGTTGCAGGTGCATGTTGGCGAAGATTCGCAGGCGAGATCGCATTTCCTCCAGGTTCTCTGTGGCCAGGGAAAAGCCGCCCGCCGCTCGGTGTCCGCCAAACTTGTCGAGGATATCGGCGCAGCATTGCAGCGCATCGAACACGTTAAATTCGGGAATGCCCCGCGCTGAGCCGCGAATCCGCGTCGGGTCGCCTTCTTCATAAGTGCCGATGAACACGGGCACGCCGTAGCGCTCCACCAGCCGCGATGCGACGATGCCAATCACCCCGTGGTGCCAGCCGTCCTTTACCAGCAGCAGCACGCGGTCGTTTTGCAGATTGGGCGCGTGGGCCTCGGCAAGGGCGATCGCCTCCTGTTCGATCAGTTCGCACAACCGCTGCCGCAGTTGGTTTACTTCTTCGCACTGCATTGCCCGCTCTAGCGCCACGTCCGGATCGTCCGTCGTTAGCAGGTCAATCACTATATTTGGGTCGGCAATGCGCCCCACAGCGTTGATCCGCGGCCCCAGACGAAACCCAATGGCTTCCGGCTTCAGCGCGTCCTGCTCTGGATTCACGCCCGCCACCTGGATCAAAGCCTGTACGCCCGCCAGTTGCGACTTGGGCAGCCGCCGCAGTCCCCGTTGCAGCCAGCGCCGATTTACCCCCGTCAGGGGAGCTAGGTCGGCGATCGTGCCCAGGGTGAATAGCTCCAGCAGTGGCCCGGTAAGATCCTGGGTTTGCCCCAGTGCTTGCGCCAGCGAGATGGCCAGAATGTAGGCTACGCCCACGCCTGCCAGCCCTCGATAGGGCGAGCTTTCGGCAATGAGTTTGGGATTTAGGATGGCGTGGGCGGGGGGCAGTTCGGGCGGAATGTCGTGGTGGTCGGTGACGATGACGTGCATCCCCAGATCGCGGGCAAAGCCGATGGGCCCCGCCGCCGCGATGCCGTTGTCTACGGTCAAGATCACCCGCACGCCCTGGGCGTGAAAGTCTTCCACGATGCGGTGGTTGATGCCGTAGCCCTCTTTCATGCGGCTGGGAATATCTGACTGGACGCGCCCACCGAGCGATCGCAGTGCCCGCAGCAACAGCGCCGTGCTGGTCATGCCGTCGGCATCGTAGTCGCCGCAGATGGCGATTCGCTGCTGTCGGGCGATCGCCGTTTGCAAAATGCTCACCGCCTCTGCCAGGTCAGGAAACTCATCCATCGGGGAGGCTAGCTGCATCAACTCAGGATTGAGAAATACTCGCGCCTGGTCGGGCGTGTCGATATCTCGATTCAGCAAGACCTGCCCCAGCACAGGGCTGAGATCGGCCGCTGCTGCCAGCCGCGCCGCCCGCTCCGGCTCGGCATCCGCAATTTGCCAGCGCTGGCTGGGAATGCGGCGAGAGCGGGGACGGGGTGGGGAGGAGGAGGACACGGTGGGGAGGGAAGAACGAAGAGGGAAGAACGAAGAGGGAAGAGGGGAGGGGCGATCGCTCTCTAATGATCCTTGTCTTTTCCCAAGGGTACAACTCTGCGCCTTGAAATAGACTGATTATTTGATGCTGAAAGGCTGACTGGGGCGCGGAGGGGGCGCGGAGGAGGCGCGGAAGGGGTGTGCGGGGGCGATCGCATCTTTCTGCGTCCCAAAGCCTAGGGGTGATAATAGGAAAAGAATGGTTGATATGACCTGTTTTTCCTCCCCTCTCCCCCAGTCTCTTGCAGTCTCAAACTCCTTCCCTCCCCCTTATCCTCGGTGTTACGGGCGCATCCGGGCTGATCTATGCCGTGCGATCGCTCAAGTTTTTGCTGCGGGCGGACTATGCCGTCGAACTGGTCGCGTCCAAATCGACCTACATGGTGTGGCAGGCAGAACTGGGCATTCGGATGCCTGCGGAACCTGCCCAGCAGGAGGAGTTTTGGCGGCAGCAGGCGGGCGTGGAACAGGGGGGCAAATTGCGCTGTCATCCCTGGGGCGATGTGGGGGCCAATATTGCCAGCGGCTCCTTTCGCACGGCGGGGATGCTGGTGATGCCGTGCAGCATGAGTACCGTGGGCAAACTGGCGGCGGGCCTCAGCTCTGACCTGCTGGAGCGGGCCGCAGACGTGCAGCTCAAAGAAGGGCGCAAGCTGGTGATCGTACCCCGCGAAACGCCCTTTAGCCTGATTCATTTGCGAAATTTGACGACGCTGGCTGAAGCCGGAGCGCGGATTGTGCCAGCGATTCCGGCCTGGTATCACCACCCGCAGACGGTGGAAGATCTGGTGGATTTTGTCGTAGCGCGAGCGCTGGATCAGTTCGATATCGACTGTGTACCGCTCAAGCGCTGGGAGGGACATTAGCAGAGTGGGATTGGCTGCTATAGAACCCCGTAGGCTTTAGCGCTATGCGGGCTGGGGCAGGTGCGCGTCCAAAAAGCCCTCAATCCGCTGCTTGTTGACCACACCCTCGATCGCCTCCACGGGCTGTCCTTCTCGGAACAGAATCAGGGCAGGTACGCCTTCCACCTTGTAGCGGGCGACTGCTTCGGGGTTGGCATCGACTTCCATTTTGACAATTTTGAGGCGATCGCCATACTGACTGGCAACAGACTCCATCATCGGCGACATCAGGCGACACGGCCCACACCACGGGGCCCAAAAATACACCAGCACGGGCTGGTCGGTTTGCAGAACGGTCGTTTCAAACTCGGAGTCAGAAATGACCACCACGCTGCTACTCATAAAACGTTTAATCAGCTTGCTAAAGTGCTTGGGTTGATGCCGCACAAAGGGCACCTATCCATCGTGCCACACGCCGGGGAGAACCTTGGCAGCATCGCGAAACTCGCAAAACTCGCAAAACCCAGCCGAAGTTGCTGCTAAAAAGCGAGATGCGCCCAAAGAATCCTCCTGCATCATCTCGCTTTGAAGTTTGCCTACTTTTAATTAAAAGCGCTGATCGAAAGCGCTGAACCCAGTCGGTTAAAGCTGGTCGAGCTGGGTTTTCAGTTGCTCTAGCTCGGCATCTACCGAAGCATCGGTCGTGGTGGTGCTGGGGGTGGTGGTGCTGGGGGCAGAGGCAGGCAGTTGGCTCTGAGCGGGCGACGCGCCGCCGATTAGCTGTGCCTTCATGGCTTCTAGTTCAGCATCCACATCTGTACTCGACTCTAGCTGGGCAAATTGCATTTCCAGGTCGGTTCCTGCTAGCTCGGCCGCAGCCTGAGAGCGGGCTTCCATTTGCAGCACTTTCTCTTCCATGCGCTCAAATGCGCCCATTGCCGTGCTGGTGCCCAACTTGCCGACGGTGTTTTGCAGTTGCTCGTTGGCCTTGGCGGCGCTGGCGCGGGCCTTGAGCATGTCTTTCTTGGTTTTGGCTTCGGCAATCTTGCCTTCTAGGGCAATCAGGTTGCGCTTGAGGGTGTCCACTGTAGCGCTCTGCTGGTCAAGCTGGGTCTTCAGCGCAGCAGAGGTGTCAAGCTGCACCTTCTTGCGGTTTAGTGCTTCGCGGGCGAGGCTTTCGTCGCCCTTTTGCAGGGCCAATTGGGCCCGCTGCTGCCAGTTGTTGGCTTCGGTCTGCGCCTGGTTATACTGCTGCTGCATCCGCTTTTGGCTGGCGATCGCGCTAGCCACCGCCTGACGCATTTGGATCAGGTCTTCCTGCATGTCGATCAGCGCCTGATCCAGAATCTTTTCGGGGTCTTCGGCAGAGCTAACGGCGGCGTTGAGGTTGGCCCGCACCACCCGGCTTACACGATCAAACAGTCCCATGAGAATCTTTTCCCTTTGCGGCAGTTCCACCTTATTTTAGGCATTACTCCAGCGCAGATGACAGGGTAAAAACTCGCTTGGGGGAAATCAGCAGGTATAAGAAATGCTTAAATTTGGTTTTCTTGAGTCTTTGGGTCAAAAGATTTAGTGCAATATCGGGATATTAGCGTGGTTATAGGGTCTGGGCATCTACTGATTCAAGTCCGTTCATTTCGCTACAAGGTCTGCACCGGGCGGTTTTGCTTTGCCCTTTTCAGAATCGCGTCGTTGAACTTCTCCACAAAATTTTCCATAACCTCCCATAACCTCCCGTAACCCCTATGTATAGAATTTACGCTGTAGATGCTGCTGATCCAGAGTCTTTCAGGCGTGACGAGCGATCGCCCCACGCTTCGGGTAACCGTCTCCCTGCGCTTCCAAACCCTGCCCTTCGATCTGGCGTGCTAGGGGTTCTGCTGGGTTCTGTGGGGGCGATCGCCCTTGTCCTTGGCGCAGGTGTGTCACCCGCCACATCCTTCAGCTTCAACTCGCGCCAGTCTGCCTACGACCTCAGCTTTAGCCAGCCCGACTTTGCCGATGCGCTTGCGTCCTACCGCATTACCTACACCACCGATGCCGAGCGGGGCGAACTGATTACGCTCGACACTCAGCTAAAAACCAGCGTCCAAAATTTCGTCGGCTTGCCGTCTGGCAGCAATAATATCGCCAGCGTCACTCAGAGCGGCAATGTGTTTACCCATTTCATCGTGTCGAACGGCGGCCCGGGCGGGTTTGAAATCCGCTACGACACGCCCGTTGCCACCGCGCCAGGGGGAAACTTTAGCGAAAGCTGGCTGGTGCGCTCCTTCGACGGGGAGGCGTGGGATTTGGAGTTTCTGGGCGGCGGCTCCAATACGGGGCTGATTCCGCCGGACTATGAACTGGCGATCGCCCTTCCGGGCAACTGGTCAACCCAGGGCAGCAACCCCGGCCAGCTAGAGTTTCGGGGCATAGGGCCGGGCTATACTATCCTGGACAATTTTTCCTACAACCCCGCCACCAACCTCACGACGTTTAAGGCAGTGAACCATCGCTGGGACGGTTCCTCGCCCGACCTCAATTTTGTGCTGCATGGGCGATCGCCCCAATCCACCCCTGAACCCGGCGTTCTAATGGGCTTAGCCGCTTTGCTCGGCGCAATTTTTCACTGGCGGCACCTACGGCCGTCGAGCTAGCCCAGGGTGAAACCCTGACCTCAGCCAACCACACGCAACCCGACAGGGCGAGGGCCCTGTAGCTAGCACTGTAACTGGCTCTGCAACTAGCACTGAAACTATAAGTTGTCCGAACTTCAGAAATTAAGTTAAATTTAGTTAAGATTCGTTCTCAGAAATAGAAGTTCCCTGAAGCACTCTAGCTGTCTTCTCTGTTTAGACCTACTAGACATTTGCATTGGGTGAACCCTACTTTCCTGATAGTGTTGACGGGGGTTGACTCTGATAATGTTGACTTATTCTTATAGGCTCTAGCTATAAGCATTGGCTGAATGAATTGGTTTAACGTAAAGTTGTCTGAAAGTTGTCTGACGCAGGCTCATTCTCTGCCCGGTCGTTCAACGCTGTCAGTCCTTCTCTGAGTCTTCGAGTCGCCGCAGCTTCGAGCCTTAAGCTCTTGAGTCTTTAAGTTCGAGCCTTTAGTCCAAATCTTTAGTTGCAGTTTTTAGAGGCACCTGGCGTTATGAAACTTTCCTGGAGAGTCATCCTCCTTTGGACATTGCCAGCCCTGGTGGTTGGCTTCTTCTTTTGGCAGGGTGCGTTTACTACCTCCCCGATGGACATGGGGCGAAACACCGCCAGCACCCGCATGACCTACGGCCGTTTTCTGGAATACCTGGATGCGGGCCGTGTGACCAGCGTGGATTTGTATGAGGGCGGTCGTACGGCTATCGTGGAAGCCGTTGATCCGGAGTTGGATAATCGGATTCAGCGACTGCGGGTTGATCTGCCAGGAAATGCGCCAGAGTTGGTCTCTAGGTTGAGAACTGACCATATCAGTTTCGATGTGCATCCGCCCCGCAACGATGCGGCGATCTGGGGACTGCTCGGCAATTTGCTGTTCCCCATTCTGCTGATTGGTGGGCTGTTCCTGCTGTTCCGTCGCTCTAGCAACGTGCCCGGTGGGCCGGGGCAGGCGATGAATTTCGGCAAGTCTCGCGCCCGCTTCATGATGGAAGCCAAGACGGGCGTGATGTTCGACGACGTAGCGGGCATCGAAGAGGCCAAGGAAGAACTGCAAGAGGTGGTGACCTTCCT
>NZ_DVEA01000276.1:0-6408 GCF_015295965.1 Thermoleptolyngbya sp. M55_K2018_002 | reverse complement strand
ACCTCTTCGTTCTTCGTTCTTCTCTCTTCCCTCACGCCAACACGCCAACACGCCTTGCGAAATCTTCCTCTTTGGCGGTAGCCCCACACGGCTCCGGGTGGGCGAGGCGTTTGGGGCATCGCAGGGGTTCAACCATCGCCAGGTGGCGGATGTGCCTGGGCTGGTGAAGTCGCTGACAGAGGGCTGGGGCGCGGATGTGGTCATCGAAGCGACGGGGGTGCCCAGCGTGTGGGAACAGGCGATCGCCTGTGTGCGTCCGGGGGGAACCGTGAATCTGTTTGGCGGCTGTCCACGGGACACTACGATCACCGTCAGCACCGAGCCACTGCACTACAGCGAACTGACGCTGAAGGGAGTCTTTCACAGCACGCCGCGCCATGTCCGCGATGCGCTAGCGATGCTGGCGGCGGGCGATCGCCCCTTTGAAAAGCTGATCAGCGACGAGCGGCCGCTCAAGGACTTGCAACAGACTTTTTACGATATGCGCGATCGCACTGTGATCAAAGTCGCTATGCGCCCCTAACGCCTGGGAAATCGCGTGAAAATGCGGACGGATCTCTCCGTCACCCAGCATACCCTAATGCTTAGAGAGCGGAACCAGGAACCCCAGGGATGAGGAGCGGGAGGCGGCTCTATCGATTCTCGATTTTGGATTTGCGATTTTGGGTTGCTCGTCAAGCGCCTGCAAGGCTTCCAGCAATCTCATTCGCAGCTCCGCTCAAGAGAATGGATGTGGCGCCACTTCAGCCTAATCCAGGCTAAATCCAAAATCCAAAGCCCAAAATTCCAAACCCCCTCCGGAACATAGCCCTACAGGACTGAAGCATCAATTAGAACTAGCCTGTCTGACCTGCGAAACTTCACCCACTTGTACCAGGTATAAACCTCCCCCTCAGCGCTACACTTAGCAATGAGATTCACCAGAGCTAGCTTTCAATTCGCTTCACTCTGTCTAGGAACTTAACTGACCTCAACCGAGACGGCTTTACTCATCCCCCCGTCTCCAGGAGATAAGCCAATGAGCGATTTTGTCCTCGATGCACCCGCCGCAAACCGCAACACCTACTTTGTGGCATACTACGGCAGTCAATACCAAAAGCAGACTGCGGTTCTCCATGTTCAGCACAACTTTGATGATTCGATTCAAAAGCTGCACCTGCTGATTCGCACGCGAATTAATGAGGTTCTCGGAGAAGAGACCCCCGCCTGCTATCACATCCTGGCGCTAGCAGCTCCCGAAACGATTCCTGTTTAATGCTTCTGGCTAATTCAGAAGGTTTACCCAGAAGGTTAACCCAGAAGAGGCTGACCATGAGCAGTGTGGAGTTCATCCGTCATGGTTAAAAGCAGATCCAAAAACAGTCGTTGCTGAACGCAAGTATGAACTACCCTCATCTCTAACCCTTCTCCCTGCGGAGAAGGGAGTTAGAACTCTGGTTCATTCTCCTTTGGGAGAAGGCTAGGGTGAGGGTTGCAAGAGGCTTAGGCATGAGAATCATACTTCTCTTCAGCAAAGCCAAAAAACAAAAAAGACTAGGTTAGGGATTCCCTCGCCTAGTCTTTTTGAGTCTTTAGCCTGGATTTTTAAGGAGCTAGGGCGTTGCCGCGCAGGAGACTGCCGATGGTTTTGGCAGTAATCTTAAGCTGCGTCAGTGGGTTGGCAGGCACGACTGTCTTATACAGGTAGCTGTCGAATGTGAGCTTTTGCACGTCGATATCGGCGCACATTTCCACAAACGCCTCGCGGGTCGCATCGGAGCGATAGAACACGCGCTGAAGCAGATCCAGCACCAGATACGTTGCGCCGTAGGCTTTGTCCCAGCGCTTGATATAGACCTTGAGGTCGTCTTCGGTGGGGATGCGTTGCCCTTTGTTGGACAGTTCCACAATCGTTTCGGCACACATGCGACCCGACTTGGCGGCAAAGTAGATGCCTTCGCCGGAGGACTTGGTGACGTAGCCAGCGGCATCGCCTACCAGCGCCACGCGGCCCACCACCCGGCGGGGGCGGGGATGTTCGGGAATGGGGTGCGCTTCGACTTTGATGATTTCGCCGCCTTCGAGCTTGGCGGCGGCCCGCTGGCGGATACCTGCTTGCAGGTCTTTGATGCGGGACTTGTTCACCTTCATCGTGCCCGTGCCAACAGCAACGTGGTCGTATTTCGGGAAGACCCAGGCGTAAAAGTCGGGCGACACGTCATCGCCGACATACATTTCGGCTAGCTCGTGGTAGTACGCCATCTTGTCTTGGGGCAGGCGAATGCGCTCCTGGAAGGCGATCGCATAGTTATAGTCCCCCGCATCAATGGCTTTGGCAACGCGAGAGTTTGCGCCGTCTGCACCAATCACCAAGTCAACTTGCAGGGTTTGGGCAGTGCCCTCCACGCTGCCGTTGGAGTGGTCGGCATAGTGGAGGGTGTAAGGGTCGCTGCTGGTTTTTGGCAGATCCAACCCATAGACAGTGCCATTGATCAGCTTTGCGCCCAGTTTGGCAGCGCGATCGCGCAAAAAGCCGTCCAGCACCTCACGGCGGCACATGCCGATATATTCGTCATCCTTGAGCGTGCTGCCGATGTTGACCTCAATATTGGAGGGCGAGATCATCTTCATCTTGCGGACGCGGCGATCGATAATTTCTGGCGGCAGGTCAAATTCGCCCACCATGCAGAGTGGAATCGCCCCACCGCAGGGTTTTGCGTTGTCTAACTTGCGTTCAATGAGATAAGTTTCGATACCTGCTTTTGCCAGGGTCTCGGCAGCGGAAGAACCTGCCGGCCCGGAACCAACGACAGCAACCCGTAGAGCCAAAGGTCGTCTCCCAAATTTTCATGTAAAGCGTACGAATGGCATCGTAGCATGAGCGGAGAGCCTGATTCAGCAAGGGTTTTGGGGATATGGCGAAATTGAAACAGACTGTAACTTCTCGTAACGAGAATTGAGGCAGATCCTCTCCGTCTAGCATCCCATATCCCTTGTTTTGCAGGCGTTTCAGCCCTTATGGGTGGGCCCATTGAAGATCGTCAATGGGAATCCCAGTTTTTCCTCAGGTTTCCTTAGAGGCGAAAGTTTTCTGGAGGCGAAAGTTTTCTAGAGGCGAGGGGACGGGCTATCAGCCAGCCTGCATCCCTTTAGCCGAGCAATGAGCAATCGTCTGGGCCGAACCATCGTCGGCCTTGCTGCAAAACTGGCTAGCTGGGCGATCGCAGTTTTAGGTGCTTGGGCTTTAGTTTTTTTGGCGGGTTCTGTGGCGGGTTCTGTGGCGAGTCCTTGGGCAAGTCCTTAGGTAAGGGTTAGGTAAGGGGTCTGCCTGGAGCAAGTCTGACGGAACTTGCTTCGTCAACCACACCAGAAAGTTGCCCAGCGTGCCCTCTAGCAGTTCCTCCACATCCCCTTCTAGAAACACCTCGAAGGCCTGCTGAACATCTTCATAGAAGGATAGTTCCCAGTCAAACCAGCACACCTGCGTCCAGTGCAAATCCGCTTCTAGGCGATCGCCCGGCAGCAGTTTCCCAAAGGGTAATCCCGAATATTGCTCCAACTGATGAGCCGCAAAGTTGACGACCGCTTCTGCAATGCCCAGCGATTTGCCGTAGGTGTGAAACCATTCCTGGGGGCTGAGGCTCGGCCGCCGCTGGAGCGATCGCACCACCCGCCGCCGCATTGCCAGATCAGGACGCAGGGCTGTGTAGCTACGCAAGCTATAGAACCAGTTTCGGAGCCGATGCCACATAGACGCAGGAGATGGGTAAAAACCCAGAGGGCGCTTTCACCAAAGTATTCCCATTTGACGGGGAATCTCTCAGAAGGGGCCTGCACCCCAAGACAGAGATTCCCGCGCCAGCGTCCCCAACCTAAATCTCCCCTCGCCCCGCTACTCTGTTGCGTTCAGGTCAAAAATCACGTCCTGTTCCAGGTCAAAAATGTGGTCATAGTCAAAAATGAGTGAATTCGGGTGGCGCATCAGCGAAAAGCCAAAGTTTGAGACGACATCGGTAGTAAACGTCGCCATCACCAGTTCAACCAGCCGCTTTTCGGGAATTTCTGGCTCCTGCACGAAATAGTTTCGCCGCGCAAAAAACACGCCTTCATCCTTGGGCACGACAATGCTGTTGACCCGGTGAGCATATTGGATCGGCTTGATATAGGTGGCAATAAATTCATCCTGGTTGCGCTGGAGGCGGTACAGCTTTTCATGCTGATACCAACTCATGCGAAACATCATTTTCAGCAGCTCAAAGCCCAGCACATAGCTAAATACGTTATTGCGCTCCTCCGTGCTGAACACCAGCCGCAGCGCCGATTCCAGGTATAAATCTGGCTGCCGTCGCGCATCCTGAGCAGAATGCACATAAAACTGGCGGATATAGCGTCGCAGCACACCCGCATCTAGCTCGGTAGCAATGCGAAATTCCTTGAGATAGTCTCGTACCCGCTGCTCGGTTTCTTTGTCCTCCAGCTTGCGCGACACCAGCCCATCGGCCGTGTAGTCGTCCAGAAACTCCGCCTGCACCTCTGGCGATGCTGCACACATCAGGTGACACAGCGACAGTACGTAACGCCGCTGGTGCCAGGGCAGGCTTTCTACCCAAATCTTTGCCTCTGGCGGCAGCTTGTTGAGAATGCTCCCAACTGTGTCGTCTCGATAAAAACCGTTGCGTCGGGGAGGTCGGGGTTTTGCCATAGAGGGGGCAAACGGTCTAGCGCCAATAAAGAGCCGTCGAGGATTTATGAACTGCGATATTTCTATAATTTAACGTTTAACCATCTGATGCCTACCCAGTTTAATGGCTACCCAGTTGGCCTGCAATGACTGGGTTAAAAGGGCGATCGCCCTTCATCCAACTCTTCATCCACCTGTTTTATCCAACTCCCACTCGCGTTCCAATTAGCCCACCCGCTCCAGGTATTTACGGATATTTGAAAAAACACGAACTTTTATCTCGATTTCCCAGTCACTCCTGTAAAGCCGCTTCATCTTTTCCATTTATTTAGATAAATAAAGAAATCTACATAAACCTTGTATAAAGCAACCGGGTCAGTTCTGTAAAAATACGATGAAATCGACATTCACTCAGTAACCCCTACCAGCCCATCACGTCAGGATAAACACGGAGGCGTGAATAGCGCGACTCCAACCAGGCGTGTCTACCAAGCTCCGCTTCGTGATGCATTTTTGCGATGCATCTCTTAGACCGTCTATCAGGGTTTTGTTCATACCCAGGCTGTCCCAGCCAGTAAAACGTTTGGGAAATGGGCCTGCCATTCTTGCTCCGTCCGGGGTGCGCTACCCAGGCTACCGGACGACTATTACCGCCCTCCTCAAAGCTGTCCTGCCCCCTTTGATCAAGACAGCCCTTTGAGGAGGCACAAAGTAAAATCCCATGTCTTGCCGGGTCTTCTACCAGAAGACCGGTAGCCTACCGAAGTTTGCAAACACGGTTCACGTTCAACAAACGTGCATAAAGGTAGGTTTTAACTATGAATTTGCGTCATTTGGGTTTTCAGACCCTTCTTTTAGGCACTGCCATTACTGCTTCCGTAGTGGCCAGTGCGCCCGCTCAAGCCGTTGCTCTCTTTGGTTCAATTGGGCTGACGGGTAGTTCAACGGTGAATCCAAATGGGGTGACCTTTCTGACGGACACCGTAAACATTGCCAACAGCGATTTTAGCGGGCTGCTAAACTCCAACACGGCTATCCTTAAGCCGCTGGTTTTCACGCCCCCATTGGGAACCAATCCAGCAGCAGGTACATACTCAAGTCGAGGCGTGGCAGCGCTGACAAGCTTTATCGACTTTGGAACAGTTACCATTGGTGCAACCACAGCGACGCTCACATTTGATTTAGATGAAGTGAGTAATGCTGTGACAACCATCGTTAAAAGCCCTGTCTTCGGCATTAGTCACAATATCAATCCGTTGACTGGCAAATTTAACTTTAATGGTCAAACCATTGCAGCCGGTTTTCTGCAAGCATCTGTTTCGGGGAGTGGGGCAAATGCTGCCAGCACCTACCAAATTACGCTATCTACACAGCCTATTCCCACTCCGGCGCTGTTGCCGGGGCTGATGGCGATGGGGGCGGCGGCGCTGCGGAAGCGGAGGGAAGCGGAAGAAGAAACCCTGGATGCTGAGGTTTGAGCCGCGTTTGATGTTGGGTGACATCCCTGTTTTGTAAGCCACTAGGCGTTTTTTGACAAAGCCACAGCACACCCGCGCTGTGGCTTTTTTTGGGTTTGGTTTGGGGTGGGAGAGGATTGGCGGGCCGCCCACGCACGCCTAAGCCGCTGCGTCCTGTCGGCCGAATCTCAAACTAAGACACTAGCGTCTGTGCCCTATCTGAGAAAGCTATGCGACCCGGCTGCTACAACGCTCTACAAGATTAGGACTTACGCAGTTGGACAATTTCTC
>NZ_DVEA01000043.1:0-6414 GCF_015295965.1 Thermoleptolyngbya sp. M55_K2018_002 | reverse complement strand
GTGATAACTGTCCCTGTGCTAAGAACCACGAAGGGGTAGCTCGAATGGTAGCGCACTTTACGCTCCACTGCGAGGCATACCCCACTTTCCTCTAGCAAGTTAGTGACTTAGGTACAGGCAGTCCGAGTTGGCTAGGTTCTGTCTTAGAAGCTGGCTTTCCAGGCGCGTCGCGCTCAAAGCTTCAAGCCCTCTCTTTGTAAGATACACCTAGCGAGATACACCTAGCGATTCATATCCTCTACTAGGGAGGCGATCGCTTGCTCAACTGCCCGACTCATTAACTCATCTTCACGGTTTCTATCAGAGCCGCCGCCAATGCCGACGATGGAAACACTGGAAGAGCGATCGCCCGCCGAGCCTCTCCCACGCATTGTGTCCACGATAGCGCCATCTGCCGTGCTGATCATGCGAGCCGTTAACGCGACATTGGCAGTGGTTTCCCGCTGTCCTACGCCGATTCCTAAAAATCCACCCCCTGACCTTTCGGTAGATATATTAAACTCCGTGACCGAACCCATAATCACATAGTCAACGCCGAGTTCGCGGCCGATGGCAACGGCTGTTGATACGTCAGTAACAAAGCCCTGCCGTCTTCCGCCAACTATGCTGTTGTCTAGAACGATGTAGTCTCCTCGATCCACTAGGGCATCGACAATCAAATCGCTAATGCCCGATGCATTTCCCCGTCTCCAGTAAGACCAATAATAGTTAGTGTCGCTGGTTGCAGAATAGTCAAAATCCAGAACCACGACCCGCTGGCGCTCTCGTTTGGTTGCTTCGACTTGCATCGGAGCAGCAGTTGCGGGGGATGCAAGCATAAGCAAATCCATTCCCCCGATACACAAAGTTCCAGCAAACAGAATCGCAAGGCTAGATTGTAAGTGACTCATCGCTCTTTTGGGCATAGAAATTACAGAGTGAATACGGATATCGTGCGCGACGATCATTAGGGCAGGGCGATCGCCCTGCTTATTGCTGGCACAGGGTTAACCCCGACTGTTGAGGATTTAGTATTCAACAGGTCAGGGTTTATAGCTTGCCAGATTTATCATTCCCGGATTGGGCTGCTACTTCACAGAAGTTCTGCGTCGAGGAGTCGCACTGGCAAACCTGCTGCCAATCTCTTCCCCCCGTGGTAGAGGAACCTCTGTT
Source organism: Thermoleptolyngbya sp. M55_K2018_002 (assembly GCF_015295965.1). Lineage (NCBI taxonomy): Bacteria > Bacillati > Cyanobacteriota > Cyanophyceae > Oculatellales > Oculatellaceae > Thermoleptolyngbya > Thermoleptolyngbya sp. M55_K2018_002. The sequence continues at coordinate 5,262 of NZ_DVEA01000043.1, read as the reverse complement.
AGACCAAAACATTGCTTTTGCCGGAGGACAACCCGTGCATTTCGTACTTCAATAGGGTGGGAACTGAATGCGGGATGGTAAGGCGTAAGGCAGGTATGGTCAATCCTTCCAGAACATCTTTTAAGGCAACTTTTAGAGCAAAAAGTCCGTCGCGGCCGCTGGTGCGCTGGCTGGATCGCGCAATGGCGCTGGTGGTGCTGCTGAACTTGCTGCTGGTGTTGGTGGATACGAGCTATATCCCGCTGCGCGACTATTACCTGCGATTTTTTCCGCAGTTCACAGCCTGGTATGGCGAAACCTATAAGGGTATTGAGCCGCATCGCGTCACTGAGGGCTATTTGGAGCAGGCGGCCAAGCTATGGGACGCAGACTTGGGTTCGCCAGATTCGGAGGCGCTGCTGAGAAATTTGCGCGATCGCAGCGATGAGCTAATCGACGAAAACCCCTTCAACTTGGCGGGCAAAACAGGGCAACTGGAGCGCCTCAAGCACCGGATGCGGCGGTTTGTGGGCACGGACTCGTCGCGGCAGGCGTTTCGCACCTTTTGGAGCCGCGCCTATCTGGAGCAGATTGGCGAAGACCGGGCGATCGCCTTTTTTGACCGCGAAATTGAGCCACTGCTCCAGCGCAACTACTATCGCGGTGTTGGCGAAAACGGGCGACCCATCGATCGCTTTTGGCGCATTGACCTCTGGTTTATGGGGCTATTTGCGGTGGATCTGGGCCTCCGGCTGTGGCATCTCTACCATCGCTATCGCCGCACCAACTGGTTTGACGTGATCCTGTGGCGCTGGTATGACCTGCTGCTGTTTCTGCCGATTTGGCGATGGCTGCGCGCGATTCCGACGGTGGTTCGGCTGGATCAGTCGGGGCTGCTGCCGATGCGATCGCTCCAAAGTCGGGTCAGTCTGGCGATCGCCAGCTACTTTGCCGTGCAACTGACCGAGGTGGTCGTGCTGCGGGTGATTGAACAGGTTCAGGAGTTTTTGCGGCAGGGCGGGCTGACCAAGCTGCTGCTCAATCCCGACACGCGGATGCGATACGTAGACGTGACGGGCGTTAACGAAGTCGAAGAAATCGCCCGCCAAATCACCCATCTCACCGTGCATCAGGTCTTGCCTACCCTGCGCCCAGACATCGAAGCGCTGCTGCACTACACGCTGACCAGCGTCTTAGAGCAATCGCCGGTCTATCGGGGTCTTAGCCGGATGCCAGGGGTCAACGCGCTGCCCCAGCAGATGAGCGAGCGGCTGGTGTCTAATGCGACCCAAACGGCCTACGGCAGCCTAGTGACGGCGCTCGACGACCCCAAGGGCGTAGAGCTAACCCGAAATTTGGTTGATCGGGCGGGTAAAACCCTGCGGCAACAACTGCGCGAAGGCGACACATCCCGCGAGCTAGAAAACCTGCTGGCCGACCTGCTAGAAGAAATCAAGATTAGCTACGTTCGCCAGATTTCGGAACAGGATATCGAAGCGCTGCGCGACAACAATCGCCACCTGTATGAAATTGCTCAGGCTGGCTTCTTGCCGCCCGATTTGGAACATTCCTCGGAACATTCCGATGCGTAAGTGTTTGCCGAATAATTTGCCGGATAATTTGCCAAATAATTTGTGGTCATGAATCGCGTGGGCAGTGATACCGGGCATTAATTCTGTCTAAACATGACAGGATTCAAAGCAATCGCTAAGAATATCCACACATCTTGACAATAGCCAGCACCCCTCACCAAGCGTACTAAAATATTAGATCGACTTTGTGTCGTGACTGAAGCCGTAAAATAGGCCCCGAAAAGACCCCGAAAACAGCCGTTGGGCAGCGCCAGTTGGCCCCGCAAAGCACTTAGTTCACTGGGATTCTAGATCCGGAGATGCAGCTTTGTAGAGGTTGGTTGGGCGATCGCCCCTTCGACTGATTCCGATTGTTGCCAGGGCTTTGCCACAAGTCATGGCAGGCATAATCCACGCCAGCTAATCTCTCTCCTTTAACCCCCAATCCTTAGTCCTTAACCCCTGACCTACCATGAACTCTGCCATTCGGTTTTTGATGTGCCCGCCCGACCACTACGACGTGGATTATGTGATTAATCCTTGGATGGAGGGCAATATCCACAAATCCTCGCGCGATCGCGCCGTTGAGCAGTGGCACGGGCTGTATCACCTAATCAAAGACCGGGCAACGGTGGATCTGGTGAAGCCCCAGGTTGGGGTTCCCGACATGGTATTCACCGCCAACGCAGGGCTGGTGCTAGAAGATAAGGTTGTCCTTAGCCGCTTCTATCACAAAGAGCGTCAGGGCGAGGAGCCGTTTTTCAAGGCCTGGTTTGAAGAACAGGGCTACACGGTTTATGAACTGCCTAAGGATTTGCCTTTCGAGGGGGCGGGCGATGCCCTGCTGGATCGGGAAGGACGCTGGCTGTGGGCGGGCTATGGCTTCCGCTCGGAGCTAGATTCCCACCCGTTTCTGGCGAAATGGCTGGATATCGAAGTGCTGTCGCTGCGGCTGATGGACGAGCGCTTCTATCACCTCGACACCTGCTTTTGCCCGCTGACGGACGGCTACTTGCTCTATTACCCGCCCGCGTTTGATGCCTATTCCAACCGCCTGATCGAGATGCGCGTGCCCGTCCACAAGCGCATCGCTATTGAAGAGGCCGATGCGGTGAACTTTGCTTGCAACGCGGTTAACATCGACCGGGTAGTCATTATGAACAAGGCCAGCGACAGTCTGCGCCAGCGGATGCAAGATCTGGGCTTTGTGCTGTTGGAAACGCCGCTGACGGAGTTTATGAAGGCAGGCGGTGCGGCCAAGTGTCTGACGCTGCGGGTGACGGAGCCGCTGGAGCCGCTGCACCAGGCGATTGCCGCTGTGGAGAGCCGCGTGATTCAGCTAGAGGGACACCTGCTTGATTCGGGTCTGATCAACAATGCGCTGGATCTCATTGTGGAAAGCGGCGGCAGTTTCCAGGTGCTGAACTTCCGCTTGGGCGAACAGCGCCAGAGTACGTCGGCGGCGGAGGTGAAGGTGTCGGCTCCCTCCCACGACGTGATGGAGAGCATCATGTCGGGCTTGATCGACATGGGCGCAGTGCCTCAACCCCAGGAAGTTTGCGACAACCCGCTGGAAACCGTGACGCAGGACGGCGTTGCGCCCGACGATTTCTACGTCACCACGATTTACCCGACGGAGGTGCGGGTGAACTGTGAGTGGGTGCGCGTGCAGAACCAGCGCATGGACGGGGCGATCGTGGTGTCGCAAACGCCGGAGGGCCCCAGGGCAGAGTGCAAGCTGCTGCGGGATCTGCGGGTGGGCGATCGCGTCGTGGTGGGGGTCGAGGGCATCCGCACCGTCCGCAAGCCCGATGCCCGCGACAGTCGCAACGGCAGCGGCTCCAGCGACAAGGAATTCAGCTTTATGGGGTCGGGCGTGTCGAGTGAACGCCGCGTCGAGCTAGTGGTCGAGCAAATCGCCTGGGATCTGCGCCGGATTCGCGACCAGGGCGGCAAGGTGGTGGTGGTCGCTGGCCCCGTGGTGATTCACACGGGCGGCGGCGAACACTTGGCGCGATTAATCCGCGAGGGCTATATCCAAGCGCTGTTGGGCGGAAATGCGATCGCCGTTCACGATATTGAACAGGCGATGATGGGCACGTCGCTGGGCATGGACATGAAGCGGGGCGTGTCGGTGCGCGGCGGCCATCGCCACCACCTGAAGGCGATCAACACCATCCGTCGCTGCGGCAGTATTGCCAATGCGGTGGAACAGGGCGTGCTGACCAGCGGTATCTTCTACGAGTGCATTAAGCACCAGGTTCCTTTCTCGCTGGCGGGGTCGATTCGCGACGACGGCCCCCTGCCCGATACGCAGATGGACTTGCTCAAAGCCCAGGCAGAATATGCCGAGCTAATTCGCGGCGCAGACCTGATTCTGATGCTGTCCTCCATGCTGCATTCCATCGGCGCGGGCAATATGACCCCGGCGGGCGTGAAGATGGTCTGCGTGGACATCAACCCGGCCGTGGTGACGAAGCTGAGCGATCGCGGCTCGGTAGAATCCGTTGGCGTGGTGACGGATGTGGGCTTGTTTCTCAGCCTGCTAAACCAGCAGTTGAGCAAGCTCACCAGCCCCTACCGTATTGCTCAGATGGTCTAGGAATCGGAGGGCGATTCCCGTCGGGCTTGCTTCGCGAATCGCGCTCCCTGTTCCACACGCCAGGAACCCTGCTGCTCCCAATGCCCATGTCCACGCCCCATCCGCTTATCATTCACACCCACGGCAGCGGCTACCCGGTGCTTTGTCTGCACGGACATCCCGGCGCAGGCAGCAGCATGGGCGTGTTTACTCAGCATTTGGGGCAGCGATTTTGGGCGATCGCCCCTGATCTGCGCGGCTATGGCCAGAGCCGGGTGACGCAGCCGTTTGTGATGGCGGATCATCTCACGGATCTGGAGGCGCTGCTGGATCGGCTCCAGATTCAGCGCTGTCTGGTGCTGGGCTGGTCGCTGGGGGGCATTTTGGCAATGGAACTGGCCCTGCGGCTGCCCGAACGGATTAGCGGGCTAATCCTGGTGGCGACGGCGGCCCATCCCCGCAGCAGCCATCCGACCATTTCCTGGCAGGACAATCTGCTGACGGGCGTGGCGGCGCTGATCAACTCGTGGCAGCCGGGAAACCGCTGGAATATTGAGCTGTTTGCCAAGCGATCGCTGTTTCGCCACCTGATCCAGCAGCACACGCGCACGGCCTACGAGTACATTGCCGCCGATGCCGTGTCTGCCTACCTAAACACGTCGCAGGCGGCGACTCGCGCCCTCAACCAGGCCATTCGCGCAGGCTATAACCGTGTGCCGGATTTGCCCAACATTCGGGTTCCGGCGCTGATGCTGGCGGCAGAGGGCGATCGCCACATCACGGCGCTTTCCAGCGAAGAAACCGCCCGCAAACTGCCCAACTGCGACTGGCAGTGCTACGCCCGGGCCGCCCACCTGTTTCCCTGGGAAATCCCTCAGCAAATGCTGCAAGACATTGACGCTTGGCTGGCGCGGCATCCAGAAGTGGTTAGCCCCTCTGCACCGTTGGCAAACCCGCAAAGCTCCTGAAATCAAGAGTCATAATTCATTCTTCCGCCAGCGCCACGAAGCACGAACACCGCCGCAAGCCCCGCCCACACCTGGCTGGCAATCCAAACAGGACTTACGCACTTGTAAGTTTTCTGGGTTTTGGAGGATTTCTCGCGGGCGCAGCCCGCGAAATCCTCCAACT
>NZ_DVEA01000079.1:0-6445 GCF_015295965.1 Thermoleptolyngbya sp. M55_K2018_002 | reverse complement strand
CAATCGCAGGCCGTTGCCGCCCTGCAAACCCTAGTTGATCCACGCGCCGCCAGAACCCGCTAGTGAGGTTTCCTGAAGCCTGCCGGGGCAAAGCCCGGAGAACTGCATGAGTCCTATTACCTGTGAGTCCTATTGCCTCAGGACTTACTGCGATAAGTTTTCTGGGTTTTGGAGGATTTCTCGCGGGCGCAGCCCGCGAGAAATCCTCCAACCGCGTAAGTCCTATGCCCACAAAGCCCAGAGACAAGCGGGGGACGATTGAGCCTGAAGAAGGGATAAAGTTCTCTAGAAGTTGTTTAACCTCTCCGGATGCTCTATGTCCTCAGACGTAGAAACGAATGGTAGATGCACCCTGATTCAAGCCCTGGAGGTTCGCCTCTGGGGTTTTTTCTTTTGCGTTTGTCTTGCGTCCTCTGGCGAGTGATACAATAGTAGGCTGTGGCTTTCGCAGTTCACATTCTGTATCATCCCCTTCTGCAACGGTTGGAGAGCTAAATTATGACGAAACGTACTCTGGGTGGAACCTCCCGCAAGCGCCGCCGCACGTCTGGCTTCCGCGCACGAATGCGTACCAAAAACGGGCAACGAGTGTTAAAAGCACGCCGTCGCAAAGGGCGGGTTCGTCTGTCTGTTTCCTGATCTCCACCTGCGTCCCGTCCAGATAGGGGTTTGAGCTAGCCACCAGTTTGCCTGGAGCTAGCTCGTTTGCGTATGGACTAATTGGGCTGGATTGGCTTATGGCTCACTGGCTTACGGAATAGATGTGTTGTGGCTCTCCCCAAAGTCCATCGACTCAAGCGTCGGCAGGAATTTAGCAAGGTTCATCAGGCCGGCGTGCGGCGCAGCACTCGCAACTTCACGCTACGGGCGCTGCGCCAGTTTCCAGTCCACCAGAAAAAGCCTGGTTTGCCCGATTCTGATAGGTCTGATAGGAATGCGGTAGATGGGAATGCAGTAGACAGGAATGCGGTAGAACCATTAGGGCGATCGCCCACGCGCATCGGCATTACGGTCAGCACTAAGGTCAGCAAGCGGGCCGTGGTTCGCAACCGCATCAAGCGGCGTATCCGGGCGGCCCTGCGCGAGTTGCTGCCTGGGTTCGCAACGGGCTGGATGATTGTCGTCATCGTGCAGCCTGTTGCAGTAAAGTGCAACTATAAAGAAATTCTGCAAGAATTAAAGCAGTTGCTGATAGAGGCCGAGGTGTTCGATGGGCATTCGGGAAGATGTGTACTATGAAGGCGGCCCCCACGTCGGGGATTTGATCCTCAACTGCCTGCTGGGGCTGACGGTGGTGTGCCTGCCGCTGACGGTGGGGGCGATCGTTCGGGCCATCTGGCTCCGCTATCGGATTACCGACCGACGGATTTCCGTCACGGGTGGATGGATGGGGCGCGATCGCTCGGATGTTATCTATTCCGAAATGGCTAGCGTGGTTGCCGTACCTCGCGGGCTGGGCAGTTGGGGCGATATGGTTGTTACGCTAAAAGACGGCAGCCGTCTGGAGCTACGCGCCATGCCCAAGTTCCGAGAAGTTGCCAACTACATCAGCGAGCGGATCGCAGCTAAGGCCTCCAAAAAAGCCAGCACCTAGACCCGATAGATCCGACCCGATAGATCTGCATTCCCGATAGATCTGCATTGTCAGACCTGTTGGATCAGCCCACAAGCTAGCTCCCCATTCACTTAGGCAATTTGCTCGTTTAGGAATTGGGACAACTCAACCAGACGTTTGACCAGACGTTCAATTCGGCTGCAATTGACTGGTTTTGCAGCGTACAATGGTGTCTGGTTGCGTCTGGTGATTACATCTGGTGAAGGTAAACGCATAGCATCTAGCTAGCTTATTCCCGGATTGTTTCTAGATTGTTTCCAGATTTAGTCACGCCGTAAACGTTCAGAGCCACAAGGTACCCACAAAGCACATGGATTTTGGTGTCGGTTTTCTCTCCAACAACGTCATGTTGCCGATCCTGGATTTCTTCTACGGGATCGTGCCAAGTTACGGGCTGGCTATTGTGGCTCTGACCCTGGTGATTCGATTTGCGCTGTACCCTCTCAGCGCCGGGTCAATCCGCAATATGCGCCGGATGCGGGTTGCCAACCCGGTAATGCAAAAGCGGGTTAAGGAAATTCAGGAGCGCTACAAGGACGACCCTGCTAAGCAGCAGGAGGAAATGGGCAAAGTTTACAAAGAGTTTGGCAATCCTCTATCGGGCTGTTTGCCCGTGCTGGTGCAGATGCCCATCTTGTTTGCCCTGTTTGCGACGCTGCGGGGGTCGCCATTCTCAGACATTAACTACAACGTGAATCTGCAAGTGCTTCCACAGGAGCAAATCGAGCAGATTCAGCCCCAGGCATATACCACTAATCCCCAGAATATCTACGTTTCAGACGGTGTACACGTCCCTGTGGCGGCGGTTGTTCCAGGCGGAACTCGTCTAGCAGTGGGCGAAAAAACTCGCATTGATTTCCAGACCACTGAGGGCAAGCCGCTGCGGGAGGTGCTGGCAGAGTACCCCGATACGATAATTGACCCGGTTTGGAAGGTGACCAAGGGCGCTGAAAATATCCAGATCGACGAAAACGGTAATATTCAAGCCATCAAGCCGGGGGATGTCACGATTCAGGGCACGGTGCAGGGCTTGGCGGCGAATAAGGGCTTTTTGTTTATCGACAAACTGGGTCGTGTGGGCGCGAGGGATGCCGACGGCACGATTCATTGGGACATTGTAGGCATGATCATTTTCTTTGGTCTGAGCCTGTATGTGAACCAGCTTTTGTCGGGGCAGGGCCCCAGCAACAATCCCCAGCAGGATACAGTGAATAAGCTGACCCCAGTGCTGTTTTCGGGAATGTTTCTGTTTTTCCCGCTGCCTGCGGGCGTACTGATGTACATGGTGATTGCTAATATCTTCCAAACGCTGCAAACCTTTATTCTGTCGCGAGAGCCGCTGCCGGAGAATCTGCAAAAGATTTTGGATGATCAGGAGAAGCAGTCGAGTGGAGATAGCAGGCGGGAAGCGCTGCCATTTGAGCCGGGACGTTCTAAGAAAAAGGCGGGATAGCGGATGGCAAGCGTTGAGCAACAGCGGCAGGGGCGCGAGTGGCTGAATCAGTTGTTGAGTCTGGCTACCTTGCCAGCCGCAGTGGATGCTGACGGTGTGGCCATTCGCGAAGATGAAAGCTGCTGGCTGACGATTTCGTCGGATGCGCTCTCGACCGAGCAGATTCAGGCGTTGCAGGGCGATCGCGGCGAGGTGCTGGACTCGATCCAGTATTTGCTCAACACCACGCTGAACATGGGCAAGCCAGAGGGTGAGCAGCAGCCGTTTACGGTGGAGCTAGATGGATATCGCGATCGCCGTCAGGCGGAGTTGCTGGCCCTGGCCGAAGAGGCGGCGGCAAAGGTGCGCGAAACGGGGGAAGAGTTTGAGATGGTGGCGCTGTCGGCGGCTGAGCGGCGACAGGTACACACCTTTCTCAAAGACTATGAGGATCTGGAAACCTCCAGTCGTGGTCAGGAACCCGATCGCCGTCTGGTGGTGCGTCGAAAGTAGCTGGGACAAAGGCTAGCTGGCAGTTGCGTCTAGTTGGCAGTTGCTCCTAGCTAATAGTTGCTTTGGGAGCCGAGCCTCTTGGGTAGGGCGGCCCAGGCTACAGTGCCAGGACTGAGAACGGGTTATTCTTTCCGTAGCGTCAATCGCAATGAGTGCGAGAGGAGGCGGCTATGATGCAGGCAATTCATATTCCTCAACTGCTGAGGGCGGTCGAGCAGACTGAAACGATCGAGGTGCAAGATCACCTGCCCGACCTAGATACCTTAATGCCCGTGCAGGGCACGATTCGCGTGATGCACAAGGGCAACTATCTGGACGTGTCTGCAAAGGCGGAGGCGATTGTGACCCTGATGTGCGATCGCTGTTTGCAGCAGTATAACCATCGCCTCTCGATTGATGTGTCGGAAATGATCTGGCTGCAAGAGACGGCTCCCACAGCCGCAGAGGATTTGTTTGATCAGGATTTAAGCTCGACGGAGGGACTGATCGAGTCGCTGCCGCCGCGGGGCTATTTTGAGCCAGATCGGTGGCTCTACGAGCAGCTTTGTCTGGAAATTCCTCCGCGCAAGCTCTGCGACCCCAAGTGTGCAGGCATTGAGCTAAGCGACGAGTTGCCCGTGCCGACGGTGAATGTCGATCATCGATGGGCATCGCTAGAAGCCCTGAAAAAGCAAATGCTGAACTGAGTGCAGCAGATGAAACGAAGGGGGTGGGCAGGAACGAGGCATGAGTTTTGCAGAAGAGTTTGAACTGCTGCTGCGGGCCCGCTACCCGCTGATCTACGTGCCGACTCGCGAAGAGGAGCGCGTGGAAGGGGCGATCGCCCAGTGTGCCCAGCAGGGCAACCGATCCTTTTACGTGTGGGATTTTGTCGATGGCTATCAGGGCAACCCCAACGATGCTGGCTCTGGCAAACGCAACCCGGTGCAGGCGCTGGAACTGGTCGAAAAGCTGCCGCCGACCGTTGCCGCGGTCTTTGTTCTGCGAGATTTTCACCGTTTTTTAGACGATGTAGCGGTTGCCCGCAAGCTCAAAAACCTGGCGCGATTGCTCAAGTCTCAGCCCAAGAATATTGTGCTGATTTCGCCACAGGTGACGATTCCCGATGACCTCAGCGACGTGCTGACGGTGCTGGATTTTCCTTTGCCCACCGCTAGCGAGATCCGGCAAGAACTGGAGCGCCTGACGATGGCGACCGGGCGATCGCTCGATAGCCGGGTGCTGGATGATCTGGTGCGCTCCTGCCAGGGGTTGTCGATGGAGCGGATTCGGCGGGTGCTGGCGCGGGCGATCGCCACCCACGGCGAACTGCAAGCCGAAGACGTAGACCTGATCCTCGAAGAAAAGCGGCAGACGATCCGCCAGACGCAAATCCTCGACTTTTATCCCGCCACCGAGCGCATTTCCGACATTGGCGGGCTGGATAACCTGAAAGACTGGCTGCTGCGGCGCGGCGGTGCGTTTTCCGAAAAAGCCCGACAGTACGGATTGCCGCACCCCCGCGGGCTGCTGCTGGTGGGCATCCAGGGCACAGGGAAATCGCTGACGGCAAAGGCGATCGCCCACCACTGGCACCTGCCCCTGCTGCGGCTGGACGTGGGTCGCCTGTTTGCTGGACTGGTGGGCGAGTCCGAATCGCGCACTCGCCAGATGATTCAGCTTGCAGAGGCACTAGCGCCCTGCGTCCTGTGGATCGACGAAATCGACAAAGCCTTTGCCGGGCTGGACGGACGCGGCGACTCAGGCACCAGCAACCGCGTCTTTGGGACGTTGATTACCTGGCTGGCAGAAAAAACCTCGCCTGTATTTGTAGTTGCAACCGCAAACGATATCGAGGCGCTGCCGCCTGAAATCAAGCGTCGGGGGCGGTTTGACGAGATTTTCTTTGTGGGGCTGCCCAGCCAGGAAGAGCGCAAGGCGATTTTTGAGGTACACTTGATGCGCTTGCGGCCGCACAATCTCCAAAGCTACGACCTAGAGCGGCTGGCCTACGAAACGCCGGAATTCTCTGGGGCAGAGATCGAGCAAATTCTGACCGAGGCGATGCATCTCGGCTTTAGCCAGGGACGCGACTTTACGACCGACGACGTGCTAGAGGCAGCTAGCCAGATGATTCCCCTAGCGCGGACTGCCCAAGAGCAAATCGAAAAGCTCCAGCGCTTTGCCGCCGAAGGGCGGGCCCGCCTGGCCTCTCGCCAAGGCAATTTGTTCTTGCGGCCCCAGTCCCAATCTTCCTAGCCTTGCTGTTAAATATCCTGCGGAGTTTTGTGTTCATCCTCTGGCTGGCTCAGGTATCCTGCAAGAGTCCTTGAACAGTTTCCCACTCGAACAGTCTCCCGTCGAACAGTTTCCCACTCCAATAGTTTTCCACTCGAACAGTTTCCCGCTCGAACAGGTTCCCCAAAGATTTTCAAGTTCCAAAGATGAGTCGCACTATGGGTTTGCAACGGTTGGCACAGGGCGTAATTGGGGTTTCGCTGGCGATCGCCATCCTGTTTTTCGCAGGGGTCAGCGCGGCCCGCTATCTAATCAACCGCCTCACCGAACTGCCGCCTCGACCCGTCTTCCCCAACGACGCCGCTCCCCCCGGCGGCGCAGTGCCCGCTGCGGATGGTACTGTGCCACCGCCAGACACCACACCTGTCCAAGCTGCCGCGTCTGGAGAGGTCTACACTGCCCGCGTTCTCCCGGCAGTTGGGATTGTGCTGCGAGACGGCCCCAGCCTGGACTCCGCGCAAATTGGCGGCATCGACTATAACCAGGAAATCACCGTGCTGGAAACCAGCGCCGACGGTGGATGGCTGCGGGTGCGCCTGAACGACGGCAGCGAAGGCTGGGTCAAAGCGGGCAACACCGAGCGAATTCAGTAGCCCTCTTGCGCGAAT
>NZ_DVEA01000429.1:0-36286 GCF_015295965.1 Thermoleptolyngbya sp. M55_K2018_002 | reverse complement strand
CTAGAAATCACCCGATGGGGCGATCGCCCACGCTGATGACCCCGCCCGGTTCTGTGGACGGGCGGGCAGGAGTCAGCAGCGCAAACTCCTGGTAAATCTGCCATTCATGTCCGTCGTGTTTCAAGAGCGTGAGGCGATCGCCCGAAAATCTCAGATCCAGCGGGCGTTCCTTCAGCAGGGCCCAGGCTTGCTGAAACGTGTAGGGGGTGATGTTGCGCGAGGCAACCGTGACGTGGGGCGTAAACCGCCGCCGCTTTGCCTTGGGATCGACGATGCCGAGGGTTTGCTCTAAATGCTCCGCCAGGGCCGCCTGAAGCGCCAGCAGGGCTGGAGTCCTTTCGACGTGGATGTATAGCACGCGGGGCGAAAACTGACCAAACCCCAGCAGATGCACAGGAACGCTGCTCTGTCGCTGGGCAAAGGCGGCGAGCTCTTCGGTGAGGCGATCGGCGCGGGCCGGCGACCACTCAAACGGTGGCTGGAGCGTGACGTGGGGCGGGGCTTTGGCTGTGTGGGTCTGAAAGCGATCGCCCAATTCCTGGATTACGCCATTGGCATAGTTTTGAATGGCAGGGGGGGGAACCAGGGCAATGAAAAAGCGGGCGGTTGTATCAACCATGTTGGGGGAAAAACAGGGGGCACTACATGGCGCTGAACCGGGGGTGCGATCGCAAGATTGTGGGTTCAAACTCTTGCGCCCACTGGATAAATGACTCCGGCAGGGCTTCAGAAGTTTGTCGAGTCAGCAGGGCGGTGTAGCGATTCTTTTGCCGCACCACCACTGCCCGATAGTCTGCACCATGAATCACCGCATGACGAAACCCATCTAGCTTCAGCGAAGACATCAGTAGAGACTGCAACCCCAGCGCCTGAAAGATTGTTTGCACCCAACTGACATCGCTGCTTTCGGCCGTAGTGAAGTATTCCTTTGGCAATCCGCTCAGATCAAAAATAGCAGCCCCGATCAAGTCATCGGTGTATTGACTACTGGAGGCTTGGCGTTGGGTCTCTTCCATGAGGGAGCTGCTGACCAGCATCGACGGGGCTTGGAGATGCACGACAGGATGTACGATCGGCTGTGCAACAGGCGGATTGGCAACAGGGTTGTTCACACCGACTCACCTCAAGCGAAAAGACCACATCCAGAAAGCATCACACCTTCATCATTCCCAATCTAGAAACGGAATTACCGGGAAACGACCGTAGAATTGCCTGTTGCACCATGAACCTATGTAATGTTTGCATAATGCAAACGCCGCTTAATGTAATGCTTTGATGACGCTTTGATGACGCTGGCGCAAAGGATTTTCGCTTTGTCAGATTTTTCCCAGACTTTTTTGCCAGACTCTTTCACCAGCTTTTTTTGCCAGACTTTTGACAACCCTATCAGATTAAGCGGCCTACTCAAAAGACGGGCGACGCACCATATACACCACCAGCCCTACGAACGGCACCAGACGGGCGATCCAGCCAATTGCTAGGTTGACCCACTGGCGACGAGCCATGTCATCGGACACCAGCCATCCTTGAAATAACCAAAATACGAGCAGGTCGATCAGGAAAGAATAGGCGAGGCGATCGCCCTGCAAAATCTCCACCAAGCTGGCCCAGCGGGTTGGCCCGTCGCCAAACTCAGGGCGGGCCGCCACTGCCCAGACAGCCGACGCAAGGGCGATCGCCCCCAGCACCAGCGGCCAGGCTCGGCTTTCGGTTATTTGCTCTAGGCGGCTTAGCGGCGGGGTCGGCGGCTCCGGATTCGGTCGTCGCAGCGCCAGCCAGGGCAGATAAAATACGTTCGTTAAAAATGCTGTGCCCAGGAGAAAGGGTAAAATCGGCAGCCGCTGCCCCCGCCCATCGATAGCAAAGCCCCACAGCAGCAGCCCCCAGCCCACCGTCAGGTTAAACAGCGCCTCTAGCCCAGGATGTAGCACTGGGGCTACGGCGGGAAAGAGCGCAGGCAGCACCAGCCCAAAGTTTAAACTGAGGGCGATCGCCTCTTGCAGGGTGGCGGGCGACGTATGCAGCAGCGACGGCCCCGGCGGCAGGTCGCTCAGCAGCACATAGCCGACGTAGGCCAGCCACACCAGCCAGACCAGGAGCGAAACCCAGGCCGCCTGGGCGGGGCGATCGCCCTTGGTCTGCGTCGAAGCATCGCCCGATACACCAGCAGTTTGCGAATCAGAATTCGGCATTAATCGGCATTAAATGGGGGCTTGATAGGGGGAATCGATTTTGGCTTTTGGAGTTTGGATTGGCGGTTCTAGATTGCTGGCCCGACTGTTTATGAAGCTTTCAGCGATTGCACCCGTTTAGCGGTTTCACCCGTTTCGCTGTTGGCGCGGATTGATATCTAGAACGGTATCTAGAACAGCAAGTTAGGCCAGCAAGAAGGTCTGTCAGCGTTGCTGGAATACCCTTTCGAGCCTTATCTTTGGCTTCGGAATCCTTGTTCTCTTACTTCGTGCCATAGAGGCGATCGCCCGCATCGCCCACGCCAGGAACAATGTAGCCATGCTCGTCCAGTCGCTCATCCACCGCAGCCGTGTAAATGGGCACGTCTGGATGCTGCTCATGAAAACACTGGATGCCTTCTGGAGCCGCCAGCAGGCAGACAAACTTGATCGACAGCGGATTGGCTTCCTTGAGGCGATCGACGGCGGCGACGGCCGAGTTGCCCGTAGCCAGCATCGGGTCTACAACGAGCATGTCGCGGTGTTCGGTGTCGTTGGGCAGCTTCAGGTAATATTCCACCACCGTCAGCGTGGTCGGCTCGCGATATAGCCCGATATGCCCGACCTTTGCGGTGGGAATTAGCTCCAACATGCCATCCAGCAAGCCCTGCCCCGCCCGCATGATCGAGACAATTACCATGTTTTTGTCGGCGGCCAGCACGGGCGCATCCATCTCGGCCAGGGGGGTGCGGATTTTTTCATACTTCACAGGCAGGTCGCGGGTGACTTCGTAGGCCAGCAGCATGGAAATTTCCTTGAGCAGTCGCCGAAAGTCTTGCGTGTGGGTTTCTGCCTGACGCATCAGGGTCAGCTTGTGTTGCACCAGCGGGTGCTTGATGACGTTAACTTCGGCCGGAAAGACAATCGATGAGGATTGAGATGGGGGTTGCTCGGACACGGTGTTTACCAGACCTTTTACCAGATGCTCGTTTTTGCAGTGCAGCCTGAATTTCTCATGGCCCGATCTTAGTGCATCTCATCGATGGGCGATCGCCCTTCTTGCTCCCGTCTTGCCTTAAATTTGCAATTCCCCAGCGGGGTTCTTTTGCTGGGGCATTAACGGCTGAGAAATCAAATGCTACAATCTCGCTTTACGCAATTTGGTTACACAATTCGGCAAGTAATTCGGCAAGTCTTATTGGCGAGTCTTGTGGGCAAGTCTTATCAGCCAGTCTTCGCCAGCCCTATTAGCCAGCCTCAGCGTTGCCAATCTGAAAACGGGCTAAAGAACTTGCTAAAGTTTGTGAATCATTCTCAGGGTGTCTTTTCGCTATGACAGACGCACAATCAGACGCACAATCCAAAGCCAAGCCCAAACATATTATTCTCACGTCTCATCGCAATCGCCTGGGAGCCAAGACTACGCCGATTCTCTGGGGCGCAGCCAACCCGGTCGAGCGCGGCCCCATCATCGGCTCGGTTCGCAGCACGGCCCAGCGCAATGTGATTGGGACGCACGGCGGCTCCTACAGCGTCTATCGGGCGCTGGCCGTGGCCAGCGGGGTGCTTGACCCAGAGCATCGGGCAGATTTGACCAATACCGCTCCGGTTTCGGCGATTGGCCCCTACGCCAGTTGGAAAGATCCCGAAAAGATTGTCTCGCTTGATCCGTGGGGGGCGATCGCCAGCGAGATTTTTGCGCCCCATTTCCCCAGCGACTACGACATTCGTCCCACCATTGCCATCACCAAGGCGCACATCTTCATTCCCGAACTGCGCGACGAAATCGCCAGCGGCCGCCTCCAGGTAGACGGCAAAATCCTCAAAGCAGATGGCAATCTGGTCGTCACCAAAGCCGCCATCGACCCGGTGTGGTATCTGCCGGGGATTGCCAAACGGCTAGACGTAGAAGAATGGGAACTGCGCCGCATTTTGTTTCAGCAGACGGGCGGCATGTTTCCCGAACTGGTGACGCGCCCCGATTTGCAGGTGTTTTTGCCACCCATCGGCGGCACGACGGTTTATATCGTCGGCGACGAAACGACCATTGGCGACCCAGCCAAGCCGCTGGCCGTGCGGGTGCATGACGAATGCAACGGCTCCGATGTGTTTGGCTCTGATATTTGCACCTGTCGCCCCTATCTGGTGCATGGCATCGAGGTTTGTATCCAGACGGCGCAGGAGGGCGGCGCGGGCATTATTGTTTATTGCCGCAAGGAAGGCCGGGCCCTGGGCGAAGTGACCAAGTTTCTGGTCTACAATGCTCGCAAGCGCCAGGAGGGGGGCGATCGCGCTGATGCCTATTTCCTGCGGACGGAGTGCGTGGCGGGGGTGCAGGATATGCGCTTTCAAGAACTCATGCCCGACGTGCTGCACTGGCTGGGCGTGAGCAAGATCGATCGGCTGGTGTCGATGAGCAATATGAAATACAACGCGATTACTCACGCGGGCATCGAGGTCGTGCAGCGAATCCCAATCCCGCCAGACCTGATTCCTGCCGACGCGCAGGTAGAAATCGAAGCCAAAAAAGCATCGGGCTACTATTCCGAAAACGGCGTGCTGACGACCGATGCGCTGGCGCAGGTGAAGGGACGGGATTATTAGGATTTTGGTAAGGGTTGAGGAATCTTAGAGGATGTTTGAAAAGTCCTACTGTTTGTAGCAAAGCGTGCAGATCCCCCTAAATCCCCCTTAAAAAGGGGGACTTTAAGGCGGTTTCCCCCCTTTTTAAGGGGGGCTAGGGAGGATCTCTGAGTGCTTAACATTACAGGCGATACCTTTTCAAACACCCTCCTAGAACAACTGAACGACGGGGAACAACTGAACGACGGGCGATCGCGGGCTAAGGGGTGGTGTTTTATCAACAACCCCAAGCAGCCCGCTTTTGGTATTTGTACGCAGGCGATTGAGGACTACGCCCCCAGTTTTTGAAAAACTTGCCAATTTAATCGCCAAAATCACAGAAAAAACACAAATTTCTCCTGTTAGGCTTCATGTTTGATAGGGAAATATAAAGATATAGCGCTTCATAACGGCGATCGCGCATCTAGAAGAGGAAGCTCGTATGAGCAGTAACAAAATTACAGCCCGGATCGAGTCCGAGATTCAGCGGTTATCTTCCGAGCATGGCTACAGCGATTCAATTCTGCGAGAATTTGCGCTCTTTGTGCTTACAAAGGAGTCTGCAAAATCGAAGTCTGCTGCAAAGCCGAAGCCGCCCAAGGTCAAGAAGCTAACCGTTACACAAGTCAAGCAAGCAATCTACGATCACTTCGGCGTAAAAGACACCAAGGAACTCAAAAAGTCTGGTGCATTTCAGCTTGCAACTAGCAGCATGGGCAACGTCAGCCTTAGCAAGAAGGATGACTGGGAGCAGCTTTATCGGAAGCTAATTGGCATTTTGCCCGGAGAAGAAAACGAATCGGGCTACGGCTGTGTCAACGGCATCAATATTTTCAAATACGATATGCCGTGGAAAGCGTTTGGGCTTGATCCTAAAGTCAACTCTACTGAGGATGTCAAGGCCGCCTATCGAGATCTCAGCAAGATCTACCACCCAGACAATTCCGAAACAGGAAATGCAGAAATTTTTGACCGATTGACCGTGTTCTACAAGAGTTTGACCGAGAAGTTCTAAACATGGCAAAAACCTACATCAGAGCAGAAGACTTACTAAAGCTTCTCAAAATCTCTTCCCAGGAGCTAATCGAAATTGAGAAGTTCTTTGATGCCATTCCTGATGATGAGTGGGAATTGGAAGAAGGGAAAGATTATCGAGTGGTTTCAAGCAATGGAGCCAGAGAATATACTCAGTCGGGAGCGTATACTCTAGCTCGATATCTTGAAGCTACGAAGAAACTGAGTTTTTGGGATTCTCTTAAAGAGTGGTTTTTGCACACCAGAGCAAAGATTCGTAAGAGCTTCGTCCGTAAGAAAATTTTGGATAACTGTGCTTCGCTGATGCGGCGGAGCGATCAGTATTGGGTGAGCCAAGCAGATGCAGTAGCAATTTTCGGGACAAATATCCAGACGCTTCGCCGGATGGCTGAGTGTACCCAAAAGAGCGATCGCCCGCTAATCAAAGGACAGCACTACCAGGAATTTATTGACGAGGGCGGAATTTTCTACTCTCTGGAAGGCATTTATCGACTTTCTCTGGCATTCTCAACTGAACTTACGCTTAAAAATCGTCGGGACGAATGTCGGGATGTCGGTGAAGAAATCAGTCCTCAAGTCTCAGACATTATTAAGTTGATTGAGTCTCGTGAGAAGCGGATTTCCAAGTGCAAGGAAGAAGCCAAAAGGCGGGATAAAAAGACTTGTCTTGTCACGGGTCAAAAGCCGAATCAGTACCACAGATTTAATTTGGTAGCCCATCACCTCTATTCTTCCAGTGCGTATCCTCACTTGGCAGATAGTTTGGATAATCTAATCACGATCTCCGAAGAGGTTCACACTAGATTTCACCGAGAGTTCATGAGTGGAACGGGTAAACCTTGTACGCCTGATGACTTTATTAAATTTGTTCAGCAATATTATCCGGAGAACAGTAACGTCATCATTTGGCTAGAGGGACAAAAGCGCAAACTGGGACAGCAGGAACCTCTGGGTAAGAGAAATAATCACGTTCTCTATCTGCCCCTAAGCCGAGTCATTTAGCTTCTAGACAGGCTTGCCCTGAGCGATCGCCCTTGCTGCTAAAGAGCGATCGCTTTTGGTTGTTTTCTAGCCTGTTTCAGCGCAATACCTGCTGCGGAATGGATACGCACTGCGCTTGCGGCAAATCATGTCGGGAGTGCGTTTTTTTGGGGGGTGACGAGCGGCGGGTGTTGGAGGGATGAGCGTGGATTAATAAAGCGCGGCTTAATAATAGGTTCCAGATTTGCGGTGCTGGACAGCGGTCACTCCCACGGTTTCTAGCACTTTGCCATTGTCTACGCTGGCGTAGATCAGCCAGTGATCGCCGCACTCCATCCGGTTTTGCACCTGGCATTCCAAAAAGGCGATCGCCTCGTCCAGCACCAAACAGCCGTTGCTGGCGGGGTGATGAGCCACGGCCGCAAAGCGGTCTTCTCCGGGCTGCATTGGCTTTTGGAAATGGCGGCGCAGGTTACGGCCTTCTTTGAGGATATTCAGCACGAAGCCGTCGCCCGTTTCGGGCAGCAGCGCCTCGGCTTGGTCTTTGGCAAGCGCAATGGTCAGACCCGGCGGATTGAAGGTCGCCTGCGACACCCAGGAGGTGAGAACCCCGATATCGGCGCTGCCCTGCTTTGCGGTGAGGACGCAGAGGGAACCCGTGACGCGGCCGACGGCTTGTTCCGTGCGATCGCTGCGGGCATCCACCGCAGGCTGGCGCAGGGTGCGAGTTTTTCGCGTCTTTTTGAGGATTTGGGCAAATTCGGCCCCGGCGGCTTCGCATTGCTGCAAGACCTCCTCGGTGGGTGAAAACTTCACCCGCAGCGTCTCAAAGCCCAGCGTATAGCCCGCATCTTGCAGCTTGCTCTCCAGCAAGTCTACTGCTTCGCCGCTCCAGCCAAAGGAGCCGAACACGCCCGCCAGTTGGGTTTTTGGCGCAGTAGACAGAACAATGCCCAAGGCAGTCTGAATCTGGCTGGGGGGATGGCCCGCCAGCGTGGGGGAACCGATGATGAAGCCGTCGGTTTTGGCGATCGCCGCTGTGATCTCGTCTGGGTCGGCAAATTCGCAGTTGATCGAGGCCACCGTCACGCCGGCCTGGGTCAGCCCACGGGCGATCGCCGCTGCCATGGTGGCCGTGTTGCCATAGGCGGAGGCATACAGCAGCGCCACGCTGAAGTCCTGCTGATCCTGCTGCTCGCACCAATAGCGATAGTCAAACACCAGACGGCTAGCGCTGTAGCGCACCAGCGGCCCGTGCCCCGGAGCCAGAATCAGCGCCGACTGAGTGACTTCGGCCAGGCGATCGAGGGCGGCTTCGACCTGCTTAGACTGGGCCGCGTGGATGCAGTCAAAATAGTAGCGGCGGTCATCGGTGAGCGATCGCCAGTGTTCGTCGTATAGCGCGTCATCGCACACATGCGCCCCAAACAGCTTGTCGCTATACAGGATTCGGGTCGCAGGGTCGTAGGTGCAGAGCGCATCGGGGTGGCGCGGCGTGGGCGTGGGGATAAAGTGCAGGCAGTGCCCCTGTCCCAGATCAATCGTATCTTCGGCGTTTGCCACAAGAACCCTCAACGCCTGTTCTGGAAATGCTTCGCGCAGCACCACCTCTGCGGCACGGGTGCAGACAAACGTAACCTGAGCTGCCACTTCAGGGTTTAGCAGAACTGCCAGCGTAGCAATGCGATTGGGGTTGACGTGGCTGAGAATGACATAGTTAATCCGCTGGAGGTAGACATGGTGCGCCAGCTCTTCGATAAACAGCCCGCTGAAGGAGGCTCCGGGCGGGTCGATGAGGGCAATCTGGTCTGCCTGGATCAGGTAGGCGTTGGCAGTGGTTCCCTTTTGGCGGGCGTATTCCACCTCAAACTTGAGTCGGTCAAAGGTGCGCGATCGCAGCACTAGAGTATTTGCACCGACTTCCGCCACTTGCACGTCTTTGGGTCTTAGCTCAGCCATAGGAAATCCTTAGTGTGGCAAGGGTTGGGGACAAGTGAAAAAGGGTTAAAAGAAGAAGATTGCGCTGGGGCTACAGCACTTCTCTGCGGAGAAAGGTACGCGCTGCCCCAAAAGAGCAAATAGCCTGTAACTGCTCGCGTACCTAACTAACTTCAGAAACGTGATAAGCGCCTCGCGAGGAAAGAGCCTAAGGGCTAGTATCTCTCATCTAGGTGGCCCGATCGTCAGTCTGAGTGGGAAACTCGCCCCAGGCAGCGCGGCGACGACGAGACACAAACTTCTCAGGGTCGATGCCCTCAAAGGTGGGTGGCAGCCACACCCTGACTACTAGAAGCAGCGCCATCACCACCAAAAAGGCGCAGGCCGAGAGAATCTGCGTAGAAGACGTTTCCAGCACGCCGCGCACAATCACTTCGCGCAGCACCGACACAATCGAAACCTCAACTGCCACGCCAATGGACACGCGCTGTTCTTGTAGGTAAATAATCAACAGCCGAAATAGCTCCACCAAGATCAGCAGAAACAGAATGTCGGCGGTGACTTCTTGAAAATTGAGCGGTGGCAGCAGCGACAAAAACATCTGGCGAATTTGCAGCACCATGAAGCTAAACAAACCCACGCAGAGCGAAATCACAATCCAGTCTTGAATGGTTTCGAGGGCGTGAACTAGATGATCGCGGGTGAGCCAGGAGAGGCGATCGCCCGAATCAGACTTAAGCGGCGTTTGCATGGAAATCCTCCAGCCTTGGGTGGTTTTTTCCACCTTAGTTCAGCCTGGTTTATAGGTAAAGAGTTTTTGCATTCAATTAAGTTATACGTAGAATTCAAAATTTCAGTTACTCGGACAGCCAGATTCCCGATAAATCCAGCACAAAACCGGGAAGAAGGCCTTCCTCCGACAGCGATGCAGGGTTTTCCAGGCGTTCTGGCGGGCGATCGCGCCGATACACCTCGACCTGCCGCGTCCTGGGGTCGATTAGCCAGCCCAACACCAAACTGTTTTCGATGTATTCCCGCATCTTGGCTTGCAGCACCGGCCAGTCGTCCGACTCGGAACGTAGCTCGATGACAAAATCCGGACAGAGCGGCGGAAACCGTTTGCGATCTTCAGGCGTTAGGGCATTCCAGCGCTCTTGCCGAACCCAGGGCGCATCGGGCGATCGAATTGCGCCATTGGGCAACCGAAAGCCAGTAGACGAGTCGAAGGTAACGCCTAGCCTTGCCGTGCGATTCCACAGCCAAAGCTGCCCTGAGATATCAAGATTTCGGTTTCCGGTTTCTCCGCCTGTGGGTGGCATCAGAATCAGTTCTCCTGTTGCAGATCGCTCGATTCGCACATCTCGATTTGCTCGCGCCAACCGCTCGAACTGCTCGTCGGTCAGTGCGATCGCCGTTCCCAGGTGGAGAGTGAGGTTCATTCACGATTCGGGTGAGAGGGGTTGTCTCTGGTAACGCGACTTGCAACCCTCAGGCTGCCCTCATCCCCCAACCCCTTCTCCCAGGGCGAGAGCAGGGAAGCAAGAGAGGCTTGAAGTCCCTCTCCCGCTCTGGGAGAGGGATTTAGGGTGAGGGGGAGCGGCAAAGTTACACATTGCGTCTCTAAAATATTGCGTCTCTAATAATGATTACCCACTTTGCGGTGGTGAACCGCTGTCAGCGAGTCGGGTTTGGAGACACGACCCGTGTCTACGCGGCTATAGACGATCCAGTGGTCGCTGCACTCCATCCGGCTGACGACTTCGCACTCCAGGTAAGCAAGGGCATCGGCCAAAATGGGCGAGCCGTTGGCGGCGGGATAGGTTTTGATGCCTGCAAAGCGATCGGCACCCGGCGGGAAGCGCTTTAGGAAGTGCTTCATGAGCGGCTGATAGTTGCCTTCTTCCAGCACGTTCAGCACAAAGCGATCGCCCACATGCATGAAGGACTCAATCGCCCGATCCTTGGCCACCGCAATGGAAATACCCAGCGGTTCCAGGCTGGCCTGAGCCACCCAGGACGCTAGCATGGCGCTGGCGGCATCGTTCTTTTGGGCAGTGATAATGTAGAGTCCACCGCTGAGGCGACCCAAGGCTTTGTCCAGGTCGTTGTCCAGCGACTTCATTTGCTTGATCGAGCGATCGCGCGTTAGCCATTGTCCCAGGTCGGTTCCGGCTTCGTAGCAGAGTTGCAGTGTCGCGTCGGTCGGCGTTTCCTTGATCAAAATTGGCGCGAAGGCTTCCGTCAGCCCAATTTCCTGAAAACGATTTCGCAGCGGGTAGACCGATTCGTCATCACCACCACCACTTTCAAACAGACCAACCGCCTGCTTGGCGTGGGCTGCGGCCAGGATCGTGCTGAGGGCGGCTTTGGTAGAAACTGCATCAGGGCCAGACTGTGGTGGCATCCCAATCACCAGCCCTGCGGCAATGCTCACCAGCACGCTGATTTCGTGGGGTTCCGCTGTCTTCAAGTCCACCAGTTCCACCGCCACGTCGGTCTTGCTAATGCCGTGGGCGATCGCCTGGGCCAGTCGTTCGCTGTGGGCATAGTCAGCGGTGTAAAACACGGCGACCGTGGTGGCTGCTTTGGCCTGGGCCTGGCTCCAGTCGCGGTAGAGGCCCATCATTTCGGGAACGTGGTGGCGAAGCAGCGGCCCGTGCCCCGTGGCGATGGTTTGAATATCCGGCAGTTCGCCAATCCGCTTCAGCGCCGCCAGCACCGAGCGGGCGTTGGGGCCCATCAGGCAGTCATAGTAGAGCTTATAGTCGGACTCCAGCGGTGCAAGGTCTTCGTCGTAGGTGCGCTCGTCGCAGAAGTGCATCCCAAAGGCATCGCAGGTGTAGAGGATCTGCGTCTTGTGGTCGTAGGTAAAGATGGTGTCGGGCCAGTGCAGGTTGGGCGCAGAGACGAATTCCAGTTCGTGACCCTGACCCAAATCGAGGCGATCGCCGCTTTTCACCAGCTTGCGCTCGAAGGGCTGATGCACCAGGTCTTCGAGGAACTGGATCGCCACCTTTGCGCCGACGACGGTGATTTTCGGGTTCAGTTGCAGCACGTCTTTCACCAGACCGCTGTGGTCGGGTTCTGTATGGCTGATGATGAGATAGTCGATCTCGGCGGGATCAATCAGCCCGGTGAGGTAGTCTAGATAAAGCTGGCGGAACTTTTCGTGGGAGGTGTCGATCAGCGCCACCTTGTCGCCGCGGATCAGGAAGGAGTTGTAGGTGGTGCCGTTTTCTAGGGCGAACTCGATGTCAAAGCGATCGCGATCCCAGTCGAGCGAGCGAATCGCGGTCGTGTCTGCTGCGAGGGGCGCAGTTTGGAGGGTGAGTCGCTTTTGGGCGCGGTCTACCAGAGCCACCATATACCTAGAACCTCCTGGTGATAAACAAAAGTTCTGCCAGAAATAGCCAGACGCAAAAGCCGATTAATAGAAGTCGATTGCGAAAATTCATTAAGCAACCTGTCTCTATTATCACCCTGTTCCTGAGAGTTTTGTAAACTTTCAATAAGTAAACCTGCTTATTAACGGAACTTATACTCGCCGGACTATTCAATAGGCTTTATAAATTTTCCGGCAGATTCCTGATAGATCCCTGGCCGATTCCTGGCAAATTCCTAGCCGATTCCTGACTGGATTTCGGGCTGGGTTACTTACTGAGCCATCGTCCCCTACTGAAGTTTTCTAACCCAAATTTTCTGCTTCCACTCCCCAAAGTTGACATAGAATGGCGGCGATTCTCCTCATCCTCTAACGCGCTTTTTAGCCATTCGCCATGTCCTTACGTCTTTTTCTACAGTCCGGCGTTGCAGCCTGCGGCCCAATCGGCTCGACTCGCTCTCTGGCGTTTTGGCTAGGGGTGGCGATCGCCAGCCTGTTTGCAACGGTGTCCCCCTCCCTGGCGCAATCCGTCGGTTCGCCCGCGGCCGGATCACCCACGCAGGGGCAGCCGATTCGGCTCAGTCAGTCCGCCCTCGACGACACACTCCAACTCAACGACAGCAGCGATGCCGTTGCCCAACTGCAAACCCGACTGACGCAATTGGGCTACTACAGCGGGCCAATTTCGGGAACCTTTGGGCCGCTGACGCAGGAAGCCGTGATCAAATTTCAGGAGGCGCAAGGTTTGGCGGCTGATGGCATTGTGGGGCCGGCGACGGCATCGGCTTTGGCTCGTGCGGGGAGTCCTGCGTCGGGGGCGGCTTCGTCGTCCGCTTCTCTTCTGCAAGTGGGAGATGCAGGGCCAGCGGTGACGGCCCTGCAACAGCGGCTAGCTACAGCAGGTTACTACCAAGGCCCGGTAGACGGCACCTTTGGCCCACAGACGGAAGCGGCGGTGCTGGCCTTTCAACAAGCACGGGGGCTAACGGTAGACGGGATCGCGGGGCCGGCGACCTTGGCGGCGCTGGCAAATGCTCCCCAGGCGATCGCCCAAACCAGCCCCCCCGCCACACCTTCAGCCAATCCTCAAGGTTCTGCCCAGCCTGTTTCCCCGCAGCCGATTACTGCTGCACCGCCGCCTGTCCAGTCCGCCCCTGTCGAACAGCCCGGCCTAGTGACGACCCCACCGCCCGGAGTCGTTGACCCAGCCAGCCCGGTCGTCTCTGTGCCGCCGATCGCCCCTACCGCCCCCCCTATTGCCGCCGCCCCGCCGGTCTCACCCAATCCCGTACTGCCGCCGCCCAGCGCAGGCGTATTGGAGTTGCAAAAGCAGCTATCGGAGCGGGGGCTGTATCAGGGGCCGCTGGATGGCGTGATGGATCTGGCTACTCAGCAGGCAATCGAGCAGGCGCAGCGCAACTACGGCCTGAGCCTGGGAGATTGGGCCCCTTAGGCGCGGTTGTGTTGATTTTGGATTTTGGGATTTGCGGTTTTGGATTGCTAGTCCATCGTTTGTAGGGCTTCTAGTAATTTCGGTGGTCGCTATGCTTAAGAGAGGGGAACATTGCGAAGCAAAACGGCGTGCAGCACCTGTCTACACGCCGTCTAGTATTCACTACAACCAGGTTTCTATCCCCTGGAGCTATTTGCGGCTTAGGGCTAGTCGATGAAGCCCATCAGCACGTCACCCGTTTCGTTGGCAACATCGTTGGAGGCGATGGGGCGACCGCCGGGCAACAGCGAGGCTTCGAGCAGGCGCGGATCGCTGGCGACGATAGGGCGACCGCCGGGCAGGGTCAGGTCGTCGCGCACCAGTAGCTCAGTCGCAAAAACCGGCCGCTGTCCCGGCAGCACGTCGTCCAGAACTTGAAGGCTGCTGGCTTCAATAGGGCGGTTGTTCAAAATCGTGCCATAGACCTCTAGCTTGCCTGCGGCAATAGGGCGCAGACCAGCCACCGAGAAATTTTCGTAGACTTCCATCTGGGCAGGGCCCACGGGGCGATCGCCCACATATCCCGACAGTTCACCAGCCTTCTTTCGCGGCTGCACCGAAAGCGCCGTTACATCGCTCGTATTCTCAGCAGGGGTTGTCTCTTCGGGTTTCACAGTATTTACCACGTCACTCACAGATTCCTCCTTTGGGGCACTTGCCACACCGCGCCCATTGCTTTGACCGACCTCAGCACCTTCCATTTGATAGGCACTCCTTATAAAACGACGATGATTAAATACTTCTCAGAATCTTTCAGATATCGCTAAACGCCTTAAAAGTCCCTTGCTAGAGTCCGTCCACCAACACAATGGTTCCCCAAAACGTCAGCTCTCTAAAAGCGAACCTGCTTCCAGTAAGCTTATGAAAAACGAACCCCCGATGCTGCTTCTCGAAGTACAAACTCTTGAGCAAAGACTTCCGGGCCAAGTGTCAAAACTGAATGCGTTGACACGACTTGCTCAGGGCACATCGCTAAGAGCAGGGTCGGCAGGCGAAACTAGACCAGCAGCGCTTGCTACGCTTAGCGTCGGTTAGTCATATTATACGGGCTTGCGGCCCTAGCTTAACTTCAGCGTCTCCTATCAAAATCATAGTAATAATTTAATAACTTTTTGAAATACCTTAACAAAGAAAAACTTATCGTTTGGTAGAACGCCTGAACTCAAATCTAAACCCAAGTGGCACGGAAATCCACACCTGCCGCTGTTGGATGCCCCGCTGCAATTCTGCGCGTATTTTGCGTATAACAGAGAAGGCAACTCCTCTCCAGGTTATGGCTCCATGAAACCGCGCACAGCATCTCCTCTAGGCTCACCGTTTGATTCGCCCCAGGTCATGGTTGACGCGAGCGCGACGGATGAGAGATTTGGCGAGGGCAGCAGGATGGAGTTTTATAGCCAGGACGAAGTGCAGCATATCCTTCAGGTGGCGATCGCCCGTCAGGCTCGGTCTTCTGACACGGTAGAGCATCTGACCCGCGCCCAACTGCTGGAAATTGCAGAGGAACTGGGGATTTCTCCTGGCGAACTCCACGAAGCCGAAATTGAGTGGCGGGCCCAAAGCGGCGAGATGCAGGAGCGGCAGGCGTTTGACCAAGCGCGGAAGGGGCGGTTTCAGCGGCGAGTCACGCGCTATTTGATTGTCAACGGATTTTTGGCGGGCTGTGCGCTGCTGGCGAGTGGTGGCGCGAGTATCATGGGCGTGCCCTACATTGCGCTGTTTTGGGGCATGTTTTTGGCGCTGGACGGCTGGAATACCTATGGACTGACGGGCGATCGCTATGAAGATGCCTTTCGCAGATGGCAGCGCCGCCATCGCCTCAAGCGCTCTGTGCATTCATTGCTGACCCGCTGGCTCAAGCTTTAGCATGTTTTCTGGATAAAAAAATAAAGGCTTTACGCTAACCCTTAAGCAGTTGCATTAACTGTTGCACTGCCAAGAGTTGTGGGAATTTTAGCGATAGGCTTCCCCAATTTTGAGCGCCGGGCATAGGCAAGCTGCTATTGCGGGTCGTCCGCTCAAAATTTTGATGGCAGGGTCGCCGAAGCGCTACCGACTGGCTAGAATGACAGTTATCGCCACATCTGGTGAATTTCGCAGACTACAGCGCCCGTCCTTTGTTCATCATACGTTCAGGTCGTCGCCCCACGGCTATTCCTCTTGCAGGCTTCGGCAGTGTTCTCGGGTGCAGTCTCCGCCCTGCGTCGTCCTGGGTATTCTGCAAAGTCTGGCGGATCTGGATCGGGGTTCATTACTTTGCTGGGCAGATGCTTTAGCTTTTTGGGTCAGCAAGTTGCGGTTGACTGTAGCGTCCTGAAGCCAGTCCCTCTTGCTGGTAACCTCAGCAGGCAGCGGTTTGAAAACCGAAGTTTTGAAAACCGGACGCATGGTCAGGGCGATCGCCCCTCTTCTCATTCCTCCCTTACTCCTTGCCAGGTCGAATTCATCGGAGCCTTGAGTCGGATGCCGTCAGACCCGAATATTGGTCGCATACTCCAAAATCGCTATCAGCTTGTCGGCCTGCTGGGGCAGGGGGCGATGGGCAAGGTCTACGAGGCAAGGAATAACCTGCTGGGTGGGGTGCCTGTGGCGGTCAAGTTTTTGTCGCAAACCCTGCTGAACCAAAAGATGCGCGATCGCTTCATGCGCGAAGCCACAACCTGCGCCCTGCTGGGCCAGCGGAGTATGCACATCGTCAACGTGACGGACTATGGCGTAGACGAAGACGAAATTCCCTACTACGTGATGGAATACCTCAAGGGGGATAGCCTGAGCGAAATCATCATGCGCCAGCCGCTGCCCCTGCCCCGCTTTTTGAACCTGACGCGCCAAATTTGCCTGGGCTTGCAGTGTGCCCATGAGGGGATTCCCGTCGATGGCGAGATTTGCCCCATTGTGCATCGTGACATCAAGCCCAGCAATATCCTGGTTACTCGTGACCTAAGTATGGGCGAGGTGGCGAAGATCCTGGACTTTGGAATTGCCAAAACGCTCCAGGCCGACAGCAACCAGACCAACTGTTTCATGGGCACGCTGGCTTACTCTTCACCAGAGCAGATGGAGGGGCATGAGCTAGATGCTCGCTCTGACATCTACAGCCTGGGCGTGATGATGTTTCAAATGCTGACGGGCAAGATGCCGCTGAATGCTGACACCCACAGTTTTGGCGGCTGGTATCGCGCCCACCATCAGCAGCCGCCGCGTTCGCTAGCCGAGGCCAATTCCAGCCTGCGGGTGCCCAAGGCGCTGGAAACGCTGATCATGAGCTGCCTGGCCAAGTCGCCGGGCGATCGCCCCCAAAGCGCCAACGAGGTGATTAAGCAGCTCAAGCCATTTGAAGAGCGCTATATTCCGGGACTCAACGTGGCAACGGTCATCGGAGACACGCTTAACAAAGTGCCCGTTACTAAGACCAAACCGCCGCTGTCTCCCGATACGATTAGCCGAGCCTATTCTTGGCCCGCCAACAAGCCCATCGGCGACATCTCGTTTCCCAATCCCATTCGGACTGACCAGGGAATGCTGCCTAGCATCTGGGTGATGCTCTCAGAACAGGAAATCTTTTCTCGCCAAGCCTGCACCCGCTATAACCAGTTTCTCTTTGCTCCTGCGCCGCATCCGTCGCTTCTCTGGCTGACGGTGCTATACACGCGCAAAGCGGGCGCACGCTGGCTGTCTTGCTATCTGGACTTGAAAACCCCCCAGGGACAGCAAATGACGCGACTTCTGAGCGAGTCGGGGCAATATCGGCTGCTGTTTTTTGCCAAAGAGGAGCCGCAGCACTGTGCCAACGTGATGACCTCGACCATTGCCCTAGCCCAATGTGAACGGCTTAAGCAATGGCTGACGATGGGCCAGATGACCCCCGGACTTAACCAGTTCAATACCACGAAAACCCAGCTCAAGCAGGCGCTGGAAGATCTGAAGCCCAAGATTTTGATGAAGCTCGAATCGCTTTATGACGACGGTGTTGACCTGTCGGGCTGAGCGGGTTGCAGAAACCTCAGAGCAAAAAGCGCACGGTGACAAACAGAGCGCTGGTAATCAGTTGCGCCACCATCACCGGAAAGCCGTAGTGAAAGAACCGCTTGAAGGAGATGCGGCGGCCGTGCTGCTCGGAAATGCCAGCGGCGACGATATTGGCCGACGCGCCGGCCAGCGTGCCGTTGCCGCCCAGCGTTGCGCCAAGCATCATGGCATAAAATAGGGGCAGCACCTCTGGCGGAAACTGGCCCGCGTAGCTCGGTTCCATCACCTCTGGGCCGACCATGCCCACATTAACCAGATATTGCTTCAGCAGGGGCACCATCGCCACCACCAGCGGAATGTTGGGCACGACGCTGGACAATAGCCCCACTAAAAACAGCAGCAGGATGGAACCCAGGAAAATGTTTTGTCCCAAAATTGCTGCCAGGATGCCAGAGATGCCGCCGATCACGCCAGTCTTTTGCAAGCCGCCAATCAGCACAAAAATCGACATAAAGAAAATCAGCGTACTCCAGTCCACATCGCGCAGGATGTTGTTGAGCGTATCAATCTTGCTGTGGTGGGCCAGCAGGAGGGCCAGCGCTGCGCCCATTAGCGCCACGCCCGCCGGGGAGACAGGGACGGGCAGCGACTCGCCAATGACGAAAAATACCAGCACCAGCGCAACGATAATCGCGCCGACAGACAGGACGCGGGGATGATTGATTTCTGGGTGGGGCAACTGGTCGAGGTTGGTTAGCTCAGTCCGCCAGATTTTGCGAAATAGGACAGGGGTCATGAGCAGGATGGTGAGCAGGGCGATCGCCCCTCCCAGGCTCAATCGGCTGAGATACTCGACGAAGCTGATGTTGATGGCATCGCCCACGATAAACGTTGCCGGGTCGCCCACCAGCGTCAGCAGTCCTGCACTATTGGATACCAGCACCATCAAGATCAGCAGCGGCACAAAGTCTACGCCCACGTCGGCCGCCAAAGGGGGCAACAGTGGAGCTAGCAGCATGACCGTCGTGGCATTGGGCAAAAAGGCGCAGACTAGGGAGGTGATGCCCGTGATCGCCAGCAGCAGTCGGCTGCCCTTGCCCTTGGCCAGAATGACCATTTGGGTCGCCAGATAGTCGAAAATCTTGGTTGGCTCAAACGAGCGCACCAGCACCATCACGCCAAAAAATAGGGCGATCGTGGAATAGCCTGCGCCAATGTAGCCAATCGCTTCGTTGAGCGTCATGACGTTGGTAAACACCAGCAGTAGCGCCCCCAGAAAAGCGGCGATGGTGAAGTGTATCCACTCCGTCATGACCAAAAAAATAACCGTGCAAAACAGGCCCAGAGCAAGAATTGCGGGTGTGTTTTCCAAGGCTGTTCTCCCTGTATGGATGAATGGTAGGCAATGAACCGGAGCGGAGATCAGGGAACGACTGCATGGAAGCTCAGCCTTTAAGTGTCTCCTCAGGTGACGGTTTGGCGCAAGGGGAATGGAGGATGGGGGACGTGTTTTTTGGGACGCGGAAAAGCAGAGAATTTTCGGACACTTGGCTTAGTGTAATTCGGGCTTGGGCAAAATCTGGCGATCGCCCCTCACTTGGCAGGGCGACCCCCAACACACAGTCTGCGCGGGCATCGAGTGAAACACAGCGCTGCGGGCCCCAATCACGGTATTTGACCCAATTTTGACCCCCGGCGCGATAAAGCAGTCAGCGGCGATCCAGGCTCCGTTGCCGATGGCGATCGCCCCAGTGATCAGCCCAAAGGCGGGATCGGTCACGTCATGACTGCCGGTACACAGGTAGGTCTTTTGAGAAATGACGCAGTGCGTCCCCACGCGAATCGGGGCAAGGCTGTAGAACACCACGTCATCCCCTACCCAGCTATGGTCGCCAATCTCGACTTTCCAGGGATAGGTGAATCGAGCCGTAGGGCGAATCACCACACCCCGCCCAATCTTGGCCCCAAACAATCGCAGCAGGGCCCGGCGCGGTGCATGGTGGCTATGCAGCGTCAGCGGAAAGGCGATCGCCTGCACCAGCCACCACAGCATCACCACCCAGCCGGGTCGCCCCCGCACAAAACCCCGTGGGTTATATTGCCGCAAATCAACTAGGGGCGGCGCATCCAGCCCAGGTTCCGGGATGTTCCCTTCTGCCGCTAGCCTCCGTCCTGCCGCTGGCCCAATCGGGATTGGGTTGCTCAACTCAGCAGAATCTTGCCCTTTTTCTGCCATTGAGTCTTCCTCCCATCCAAACCTTGAGTTGGGCATCCCGAAATCCTGCAATTCAAAAGCGTGCGATCGTGCAGCGGTGAAACTGATAGGAACCCCTGAGACACGCTATTCAAAACGCAGCCCAATTCCCAGCGATCTGCGTCTCTAAAGTAGCGTTTTCCGCACTTCAGCCGCCCCTAGCTTCTGCCCTAATATGTAATGTAAATCAACGGTTGAAGGTGCAGTTTGAGAGGCAGCCGTTTTGCGCTAAGCGTTTGCGCCCGATTTTTGCACTCAGAAACCTGCGTTGAAGTTAATATCGCTTGGCAGTTTGGTTCAGTTTTCGGAAGGTGGGGCTGAAAATGGGATTTTTCGATTCTGAAATCGTTCAACAAGAAGCACGTCAGCTATTTGAAGACTACCAATCGCTGATGCAACTGGGGTCGAGCTATGGCAAGTTTGACCGCGAAGGAAAAAAGATTTACATCGACCAGATGGAATCGATGATGGAGCGCTACCGCATCTTCATGAAGCGCTTTGAACTGTCAGAAGATTTCACCGCACAAATGACCGTTGAACAGCTCAAAACCCACCTCGGTCAATTTGGCATCACGCCCCAGCAAATGTTTGACCAGATGCACGCCACGCTAGAGCGCATGAAGGCAGAACTGGAGAAGAGTTAACGAGAGTTAAAGGTTAGAGGTTGTGTGCTTCAACCCTAACTCCCACCGCTCTCGCGAGATGCCAGTTCCTGCCAGTCCACCTTGCCTGCATGGATACTGGCTTGCTCGGTGGGAATATCTTCGGGCAGCAGCGTGGTCAGCACTTCGTCGGTGAGGTTGGAGAGAACTGCGAGGCGGTTGGCCTGCTTTTCGATGGTTTTTTCAAACAGGTTGCGGACGGTGCGCCCGTTGCCAAACGTGCGATCGCGCTTCACATACAGCGCCTCGAACCGCTTCAGGAGCGTATCGCGGGCTTCGGGCGTGAGCGTGAAGTGGTTCTTCTTGCCCATGCTTTCAAAAATCGCCAGCAGTTCTTCCGGCTTGAAGTGGTCGAAATAGAAGTAGCGGTTAAAGCGCGACTTCAGCCCCGGATTTGATTCGATAAACACCGACATCTCATCGGTGTAGCCCGCAACAATCACCACGAGGCGATCGCGATAGTCTTCCATTCGCTTCAGCAGCGTGTCGATCGCCTCCTGCCCAAAGTCCTTGCCCGTTTCTGGCGGCACCAGCGCATAGGCCTCGTCGATAAACAGCACCCCATCCAGCGCTGAGGTCACCACTTCATCCACCTTTTTCGCCGTTTGCCCCACATAGCCCGCCACCAGCCCCGCGCGATCGGTTTCGATCAGGTGCCCTTTTTTCAAAAAGCCTAGCCCCTGAAAAATCCGGCTCATAATGCGGGCAACGGTCGTTTTCCCGGTTCCCGGCGGCCCGCAAAACACAGAGTGCAGCGACACCTGGGTTTGCGCCAGCCCGCGCTCCTGCCGGATTTTCTGCACCTTTAGGAAATTGGTCAGGGTTTTCACCTCTTCTTTGATATTGTCCATGCCGACGAGTTCATCTAGTTCCGCCAGCGCTTTTTGCAAGATCTGGTCTAGTTCCTCTGGTGTTTTTTCTGGCACTGCCGCTTCGTCTGGAGGACTGGGGTCGGCAGGAGACGGGGCAGCGCCGCCCGTGGTTTGGGGCAGGGGCTTGGGAAGGGCGCTGGCAAGTCCCTGTTCGTAGCTCTCTAGAGGGGCGATACTGTGTAGCCCTTGCCAAATTTTCGACAGCGCCTCCATTTCCTGCATGGAAATCACGTCATCTGCCTTGGCGACCACCTGCGCGAATTTGTAGATGACGTTTACAGCCTCGCTGAGAAAATCCGTTCCCCGTTCTTCGTCCAGTTTTTTCACTAACGAGGGCAGGCTGAGTTGGTCGGGCTGAGCCGATGCTTTCACGCGCTCTAGAATGGTTTGCAGCGTGATTTTTTGATATTTGAGGCGATCGTCGCTGGAAAACTCCCATTTGCTGTTGGCGACGCTGAGGGTGTCTTTGTCATCGCGGATTAGTGCGTCCATCATCAGGTAGGCCAGCAGTTCCGCCGATCCAATTTCCTTGTTGCTGCGCCCGCAGATCTGCACCACTTTGGCAAAATCCGTCAGCGCAACTTCTGCGAGGCGCGGGTCATATTTAAGCAACGGCGCAAGGGATTTGTGCAGGTCGGTCACGTCTTGTCGCACTTGCCGAAAGCCAACAATTTGCCGAAAATCCACAGAATCCTCCTGGGCCGCTAGAGAAATCGTCTTAGAACACCGGTGGCACAACGTCGGGAAAACGGTGGCACAACGTCGGGAAAAGCTGTAGATATCTTAATCGTTTGCTGCGAATAGCGGCGGCCGCAAACCTGCTAGGATGGGCAAAAAATCGGCTGTAAACGCATTTGTAAACGCATTTGGCGATGAAAGAAAAGTTTCTGGAGTGGTTAAACCTGGCGCTGATGGCAAATCTGTTCTTCGTGCTGTTTGCCTTTGCTTGGTTTGCGATCGCCCTCCTCGGCAAATCCCTGAATCTCCCCCTGGGCTTCGATCTGTGGTACTCGCTCTGGGAACCCGTCTTTACGCCAGCCATTGGCATTTTGATGGCAGGCGCAATCCTCAGCGGCGTAGCCAGTTGGGTATCCAAAAAACTCAGCCCCGAAAAGTAGCAAAAACCCACGCTAATTAAGTCAAGTTTTCCATAGCAAGTTTTTCACATAGCCCAATCCAGACCACAAATACGACTGAGCCTAGACAATGCCTTTGCGATCAGTCTTTATCAAGAAACGCCCTGAAAGGCTTTCATGCAAGACTCGCAAACCTTATCTAGCTCAGTCGTATTCTGTCCAAGTCATGCAACTTCAAGCAATGCAGTGCATGAGCTGGACGAGAGGGATGTCTGAAAAATCGAGGCCGATAGCTGAAACCCTGCCTCTTCCGTTGAGCCGTCAGCGCTCAAACCTTGATGCTCCGTTGTAAGTCACCCTTTTCAGACTTTCAGATATTCTCTAACTAGGTTTCTGGCTCATCTTCGGCGCTATCGTCTTCAACAGCCTCCTCCTGGCTCCGCTTACGCATTATTTGTACCCCCAACCCAATTAGCCCCGGCAATAGCGCAGGGGTTGGAATGACATTGCCTGGAGGGGGAATTGGAGTTTCAATTTGTGGTGGCGGCGGTGGCATCACTATTGGTGTGGGGGTGGGTGTCGGCGTTGGGGACGACGGAGATGGTGGCGGTGGCGGCGGTGGCGGCGGTGTCACGCTTGGCGAGGGTGTGGATGTTGGCGGACGACGAGCGACCGAGCTACCCGAACCAGAAACCCAGCCAAGGATCATGATTATCAACCAAGCCACGAGTGAGATAATTTCAGCAGTTCCCATAATGTGCGATTGATTGAGTTTGGTTTCTAGCAGAAAGCGGCAAAAATGAGTACAGCATTCACGATCAAGAGTGAGAGAGCGACCCAATAGGTCGGAAGGAATCTTTGACTCCTACATTCAGCGATTAGCGGGGGTATGGGCGCGTGGAGATACGCACTCAAATTTGGGATAGCAGACCCTCCCTCCAATGCGAAAAACCCTGCCTGAAAAGCTGCTCAAGTTGCTTTTGAAACAGCTTTCCTTTTCAGGAACGCGAGTTTAGTTGCGATTCTAAAACGGAGCAATTGAGCGCCTCAGAGCTAGAAACCGAGATAACTCCCTCAACCGGAAAATCGGCTTCAAACTCTTGATTGAAAGTTCTCGAAAACTGTGTCCCAAGCCTGGTGCTCGGCGAAGTTTGGTTCAGAGGTAGTGCCTGGTAGATGGCTAGAAGCAACTGGAACAAGCTCCACTTTCAAGTGTGTAGCCTTACCTGTTGCCGTTGAGCCTTTCCATTTCATTTTTACTGGGGAATTCGCTGCAACCCGGTGACTTTACTCGCTTTACTGGGAAATTACTGAAGTTGGGCAGTTTGTTAAAGAAATGTTAAAAACTCTCGATTCCAGAAACTCAGTTTAGGGCTTATAGCTCTTGTCTTCGAGTAGGCTGGCTCTGCTGCTGATGGGAAGCTGAAATCCTGTGGTCTATCGTTTTATCGGCGTAGCCAGGGGATGTCGTGATTCCAGGGAATGCGGCGGACAATGAAGCGACAGAGAACGGCGTGGGTGGTTACGTCGTCATCGACCTGGCGCTCTTGCTCCACCAGCAGCAGCAAAAGCCGCAGCGAAAACTCTAGCTTGCCGTCATCGGGCAGTCCCCGCGCTGCACCCAGGTCTACCAGCGGCGCAGCCACCTGCAAAATGCCTTCTGGGGTACGCTTCAGCATGTCTTCTGCTACGATCCGCTCGCTGAGAGACTTGCCTGGTGCAATGACGCTGAACACCTGCGGACGAGAGAGGTCGAGATTCATGCTGGGCGTAATTCGGATGACTCGGCGCGATCGCCCTTGAAAATTGGTCAGCGAACTGCGATCCCAATCCACATAAATCGGCGCTGGAGATCCATTGCTAATGCTGAGTGCCAAATCAGTAATTGGCTCAAACCCATAGCGCGGCTTCAGCCCCACATTAATATTGACCTTGCCCTGCAAATCGGCGCGGGTCAGTTCTTCCTTCAAGCCATCTCGGTCAAGCTGTACCGTCGCCCAGTCTTCCATCTCGCCTAGCGCCTGCCGGGCCACGTAAACCAGCGTCAGCGCATACACCACAATAATCAGCAAATCTAAACCCACCATGAGCAATGCGCCTTATCAAGAGGCCGTATCGAGATCCTGAATCAAACCATTCCATTCAAATTTCTGAAGGCTAGTCAAACAAAACCGAATCCTTGCAAACAGTTCAGGCTCTCAAAACAATGTAAAAAGAGAGTAACATTATCAGAGATTCGGCTTGTCGAGTCCTGATGTTTCACTAACTAAGCTTCATCGGGCTGCGCTTGCAGGGCCGCATTCTAGTGTTGCACTTAAGCTAATCAAGTGGCAGGTGACTTCGTGTTTGTTCTCAGAGGCTACGAATACCTTCTAGGATTCCTCATTGTCTGTGGCATCGTTCCGTTTTTAGCGCTAGGGTTGTCTTGGGTGCTGCGTCCCAGCAAGCGAGCTGGCGTGGAGCGGCGCACTACCTATGAGTCCGGCATGGAGCCAATCGGCGGAGCCTGGATTCAGTTCAACATCCGCTACTACATGTTTTCGCTGGTGTTCGTCATTTTTGACGTGGAAACGGTGTTTCTCTACCCTTGGGCAGTCGCCTTTAACCAGCTAGGGCTGCTGGCCTTTGTTGAAGCGCTGATTTTCATTGCAATCCTGGTTGTCGGTCTTGTGTATGCGTGGCGGAAAGGAGCACTGGAATGGTCATGAATCCTGGCACAACGGAACCTAAGAACTTGCTAGAAGGTCTACAAAACCCCATCGGTCGCCCAGAGGTTACGAAGGATCTTTCGGAAAACGTGATCCTGACCACAGTCGATGATTTGCACAACTGGGCGCGGCTGTCGAGCCTCTGGCCGCTGCTCTATGGAACGGCTTGCTGCTTTATTGAGTTTGCGGCGCTGATTGGCTCCCGGTTTGACTTTGACCGCTTTGGTCTGCTGCCGCGATCCAGTCCGCGCCAGGCCGACCTAATCATCACTGCTGGCACTATCACCATGAAGATGGCTCCAGCGCTAGTGCGGCTTTATGAGCAGATGCCCGATCCGAAGTATGTGATCGCGATGGGAGCCTGCACAATTACGGGCGGCATGTTCAGCATGGACTCGCCAACGGCGGTGCGCGGCGTAGACAAGCTAATTCCCGTGGATGTCTACATTCCTGGCTGCCCGCCGCGTCCCGAAGCAATTATCGATGCCATCATCAAGCTGCGGAAGAAAATTTCTAGCGAAGCGCTGGCAGAACGGGGCGAAGTGGCGCAAGCCCACCGCTACTACACCATTTCCCACGGCATGAAGGAAGTATCGCCGATTCTGACTGGGAAGTATCTGGAGGCAGACACACGCAAGGCTCCGCCGAAGGAACTGGCCGAAGCGTTTGGAATGCCTATGTCGCCTGCGTTGGAAGCTGAAAAGGAGGCTGTGGATCGTGGCTGAAGAGACAACCCCTACTCCCCAGGAAACCCCTGAAGCTGCGCCGATTGTCGAAGTTGGCAAAGTGTCTAAGTGGCTCGCTGAGAACGGCTTTGAGCATGAAGCCCTAGAGCCGGATCATCTGGGTGTAGAAGTGCTGAAGGTGGATCGGGAGTTTCTAATTCCCTTTGCAACGGCGCTCTACGCCTATGGGTTCAACTGTTTGCAGTGTCAGGCGGCCTACGACGTGGGGCCGGGTGAAGACTTGGTGAGCACCTATCACCTCATCAAGATTGCCGATAACGTCGATCGCCCGGAAGAGGTGCGCGTGAAGGTGTTTGTGCCGCGTGAAGACCCGCGAGTGCCTTCGGTTTATTGGATCTGGAAGGGGGCCGACTGGCAAGAGCGCGAGAGCTACGATATGTATGGCATTGTCTATGAAGGGCATCCCAACCCGAAGCGAATCTTGATGCCGGAAGATTGGGTCGGTTTCCCTTTGCGGAAGGACTATATTTCGCCTGACTTCTTTGAATTGCAAGACGCTTACTAACGGTACTGAACAAGCGTTATTGGGCAAATTTGTCCGAATATTCCAGAATATTTCACCGGAATATTTCAAATGTAATGACTGGTTGTGTCGCGCCTGGGGGCTTTTTGCTCTTGGGCGTTTTGCTGTTTGGTATGGTAGCTGCTTAGTGGGGGATTTGGGTTAGTGCTGGAGTTGGGGCGATCGCCCCGACAAAAAACCGACAAAAACCCGACAAAAAGTTGATTCATCTGGGAAGTGCCGTGCTAAACTTGCGGGCAAAAATCGACATCTAGGAGGCGATCGCCCTTTGTCCGCTATCTGTAGCGCGATCGCCCGTCCCTCCTCTCACTTCTGCAAGCTTATGACGGCATCGTTTTTTTCTCTGTGGCATAGGTCGGATCTGCGCGCTAGGCGTTTAGCAGGGGGGTGGCCTTGGGTGCGGCTGGTGCTGGGGGCGATCGCCCTGGGTAGCAGTGTCGGCATTGCAGCGCCCGTCAGTGCAGGTCCGACCGAGCCAGGATCTACGAGTTTCATAGCGCAGCCCCAGCGCACGGCACAGCGCGTCGTAGATGGGCTGCCTCCGCCGCCGGATGCTGGAGTGGGAACGTTCTATCCGCAGCCGGGAGCCGCCGTGGGGTCAGACGGGCGCGGGGCAAGCACGGCCCAATTTTCGGGACAGCAGTACGTGGTTATCGTAAATGGCAACAGTCCGCTGCTGCTGTCTCAGGTGCAGCAAGTTGCCCCCGGCGCTGGACTCCAGTCCTATCAGGGGCAGCAGGTGATTCAGGCGGGTGTGTTTGGAGAGGAGTGGACGGCATCGCAGCAGGTGCAGGCACTAGCCGCGCAGGGGATTACTGCACAGGTCGTAGCCGTGTCGGGCGGCGTGGCTCCGGTGCAGACGATCTATCCCGACGCAGCCCAAGCCTCGCTCGACCCGCTGCCACCCGCGCCGCCCGTAGAGGTTCCTTTTGGGCAGTATCCAGCGCTAGAGCCACAGCCCGCCCCAGCCTATGACTATGGAACTGCCGACCGGAGTCGGGGCTACTACGTGCTGATTCCTGGATCGTCTGGCAGTCTGTCCCGCGTGAGCGAGCAGGTGCGGCTGCTGAGCGAGGGCTTTCCGGTAGCGGGGCGGGTGCAAGAGCGCGATCGCCCCCACGGGCCGCATGTGCTGGTGGGGCCCTTTTCGGGGCGCAGCGCTGCCGAGCGCTGGAATCGCTACTTCCGGGACTTTGGGCTAAATGCGCGAGTGCATTACGAGCGATAATCGCTCCTTGTGCTGAAACCGTCGCTTAAGCCATTAGGCCTGAGCCATTACACCTGAACCATTAGGCTTGAGCCATTACGCCTAAGCCGTCTTTCGCCTAAGCTGTCAGGTTGAACCGCTGAAGCTGGGCCTCTAGCGCTTGGGGCAGCAGCTTTCGCAGTTCGGTCTTGTTGCGAAAGGGCAAGCGGCTGGTGCTGGGCAGGTCGAAGGGAAACTGGCCAGGCACGTCCGAGCGCTCCATCTGCGCTAGCAAGATCTGCTCCGATCGCTTGCTCTGGAGGGCGTAGCCAATTTCAACGCAAACCTTGGGGTCGGGAATCAGTTGCGGCGGTGTGCCGTCTAGATGCAGAATTGGCGTGCCGTCGGCAATAAATAGCAGCGACTTGCGAATCTTCCGCATCAGGCTGCTGCTGAGGCGGGCGGGGCCATCCGTCAGGCGGTGCGACTCCTCCAGGGTAAGGGAAATGCGCGATCGCCCGTTGAACTTTTCAATAAAGGTTTGTAACTCCTCGCGCAGCAGGTCGCTAGATTCATCGAACTGCGTCTGGTAGCACAGGAAAATAGTCGGATCAAGCTGCGACAGCGAATCCTGCTTGACGAAATACATTTCGTGGCTGATCAGGTCAATATTGGCGATCGCATAGCCGCCGCTGCCCTCGATGTAGAACTCTACCGTGTCACCATCCAGATAGCGCTGAAACCACTCCGTTTCCCGCACCTCGGCACTGTCGTCGAGAAAATCGGCCCGCAGCGCCGACTTGAGCAAGCTATTCTTGCTGAGGCGGAGGTCATGGGGGCGCTTTTCCACCTCGCGAATTGGCTCGTATTCTCGCAAATACCAGGCTTTTAGAGCAATGATAGCCATAGATGAGTCTCTCGCAGGCGAGGATGGAATGAGTCTAGATTACAGGCGATCGCCGCCCAGTCAAACCGGAGGGTATCTTTGCTTCGGCGGCCCAACATCTGCTCCATCAATATAGGACAATTGTACTATATTTTCGGGATGTCGGTTGCGCTCTCTTTGCCCCGATGCGTGATAAACGGAGTCGCTTGTTAAGCTTACGTCAGGTTTTAGACTGCTGAATCCTAAAATTCGGGCAATTCCCACCCAGACACGCGAGTTTCCGCATGAAAAACCCTTTTTCCCAGGTATTTCAGCTTTTCTTTTTAGCCGTACTGAAATGGCAAAAAGACAACTGCCTGGATATGGGCGCAACGCTTTCTTACCACGCGCTGTTTTCCCTGTTTCCGCTGCTGCTGCT
Organism: Thermoleptolyngbya sp. M55_K2018_002; assembly: GCF_015295965.1. NCBI lineage: Bacteria > Bacillati > Cyanobacteriota > Cyanophyceae > Oculatellales > Oculatellaceae > Thermoleptolyngbya > Thermoleptolyngbya sp. M55_K2018_002. The sequence goes on along the minus strand of NZ_DVEA01000429.1, from coordinate 7,365 downwards.
GTCGCTGAGCCTGTTGGGGTCGCTGCTGGGTCGCAATGCCGAACTCTATACCAGCCTGCAAACCCTCTTGCAGGAGGCGTTGCCACCAGAAGCCTACCGCATCGTCGAAAGCTCAGTGCTAGTTCCGGGGCAAGACACCCTCAGCATTGGGCTATTAGGTCTGGTGTTTCTGCTGGTTGCTGCCAGCAACTTTTTCTACTCGCTCGATCGCGCGTTTGACAAAATCTGGGGCGTTGCGTTTCAGCCAGAACCGGGGCAAAGTGCCTGGAAAATCTTGCGGGTGCTGCTGCGTAAAAAAGCGTTTTCTGTGATGCTGGTGATTGGCACTGCGCCGCTGCTGTTTGTGTCACTGGTTTCCGATTTATTAGTCCAAACTGGACTGGAGCTTTTAGAAAAAACGGGCGGCACGAGCGCTTTTCTAGAGCCGTTGGGGATTGATTCGGTAGAGATTGTCTGGGCGCTTCAGGCGCTCTTTTCGTTTCTAATCCTGGCGCTGATCATTATGATTCTGTTTCGGATTTTGCCCTCTACCAATGTCACTTGGGGGGATGTTTGGCTGGGGGCATTACTCACCGCAGGAATGCTGCTCTTGCTGCAATATTTGGTGCATAACAGCGTGCTGTCGCTGGGCGATCGCTTTCGATCCTATGGAGTCGTGGGCCGGGTCATGGTGCTAATGTTTTGGATTTATCTCACCAGCCAGGTCTTCTTTTTGGGCGGCGAACTGACCTGTGTGTATGCCCAGCTTTTTGGCAGTCGGCGCAACGCAGACCCACAGCAAGAGCCATCGCTAGAATGATAGAAAAATAATAGAAAGCCTGGGGAAAATACTTTAAAATTCCAATACTTAAAATTCAATACTTTAAAATCCAACAGCACCCAGCCTCTCTACCGTTTATTTTCCCCTTTTCACAGCCACTTCGTAGAGCCTCACAGACATCAAAACTGAACGATTTATTCGATTGGTTCAACTAATTGATCTAACTAATTGATTCAATCAATTCATTCAAGTTCGGTCGATGTGATTACACTCCCTATGTTGCCAGATGGGAAAATCTCAGTTCTTGAGTTGGGTGCTGTTGGGTTGGACGAGACAGATTGTAATAAACAGCGCTTTTACCTCTGTAGTGAACGTGTGAACTTGGCTGTTAATCTGCCAGGGAAGCCAGCAGATGAAGCGCTCTTAAAAGCTAGATCACCTATTAGCTTCAAGATTAAGAATAGACGATCTAGAGATGAAATCAAGTTGATGAAATCAAAGTTTACCTGCGGCGCTTTTATGTAAACTTTGAGCCAATTTCCTAACGTTTGGTAACGATAGCGGGTTGAAATCACAGAAACAGGCAGGCGGTTCAAGCAAGCGATCAAATCATCAAACAAATCATCAAACATCCGACTTGATCCGGCGAATCGGTAAGTTCGCGATTAGCGCTGTCGCCCGCTGGTTGTTTTCCAGCATAAATTCTGTCCCCTCCTGATCGATCTCCACATAGCGCGACACCACCTCCAAGATTTCCTGGCGCATCTTTTCGATCGTGGCTGGCGGCAGATCCGTGCGATCGTGAGCCAGCACTAGTTGGAGGCGCTGCTTTACCGTTTCGCGGCTAGACACTTCGGGCTGGCGGGGGAAGAGACGGTCGAGGAGTTCGCTGAGCATAGGGCAGGGCTAACTGGGGAGGATGGTGAGGAGAGAAACCCCCGTGCTAAAGAGGGTCGGCACTGGCTAGCGCGAAGGGCTACGGAACATGCGGCGGATGCGAGAGAGCAGGTCATCATGGCTGGCGGTGAAGTCCAGAAAAGGCACCGTTTCACCTTCTAGGCGGCGGGCGATATTGTCAAACGCTAACCCCGCTAGCGAGAGCTTTTGCGATAGCACCAGCGGTTCGCCTTTATTCGTCGAGACAATCACGCGCTCGTCGTCTGGAACTACGCCCAGTAGGGGAATTGCCAGAATTTCCTGGACATCGCTGACCGACATCATCAGGTCATCTTGCACCATTGAGGGTCGGAGGCGGTTGACGATGAGGTGCTGTTTTCGCACGTCGTTGGCTTCTAGCAGCCCCACGACTCGGTCGGCATCGCGCACGGCGGAGATTTCAGGCGTGGTGACGATCAGCGCTTCCTGGGCAGCGGCGATCGCATTTTGAAAGCCCATCTCAATGCCTGCGGGGCTATCCACCAGGATGAAGTCAAACTGCTCCTTCATCGTTTCGATGAGCTGCTTCATCTGATCTGGATTTACCGCGTCTTTGGTGCGGTTCTGGGCTGCGGGCAGCAGGGCCAGATTAGGCTGTCGCTTGTCTTTAATTAGCGCCTGATCTAGCCGACATTCGCCCGCGATGACCTCCATCGCCGTGTAGACGATGCGATTTTCTAGCCCCAGCAGCAGGTCTAAGTTTCGGAGTCCAAAGTCTGCATCAATCACCACGACCCGCCGCCCCCGCTTGGCCAATGCCATGCCCAGGTTCGCAGTCGTCGTGGTTTTGCCAACACCGCCCTTGCCCGATGTGACGACAATAATCCGAGTCATGAAAATCGCCCCTAATGCTCCTAAAGCTGTTTGAGTAAACCCTGAACGAATGAAACCTTGCGGAGATGAAACCGAAACTCTGGTCGATGCAATTTAGCAGTGCGATTCAGCAGTGCAATCTAGCAGTGTAATCTAGCAGCCGCCCTGACAGGAGACATCTTTTGCACAAAACCCTGAACCCTGGATTCTGTTAGGCATCGGGCGCTAACAGCCGCAGCTTGGAAAAATCTGCCGAGCGAGTAATACGAATCCCTTCCGAGGCCACGTAGGCCACTTCCGGATAAAACTGTTCGGGTGGTTTTTCGGGAGCGCGGGCAAGCTGCTCGCCGATGCGGAGTTGGGTTGGCTCTAGCCGCAGCGCCATGATCAGACAGCGGGGATTGCCCGATGCGCCCGCGTGGGCCACGCCACGTAGCGTCCCCCACACCACAATATCGCCATCGGCGACGATCGAGCCGCCGGGGTTGACATCGCCTAGCACGACTACAGTGCCTGGGTGCCGGATTTCCATACCCGAACGCACCGTCGTTTCGACATAGAGCGGTTCTGCCAGCGCTTGGCCGGTGGCTTCGGCGGGGGCGTTGAGATGGGCAACGGGCGTGTGTTGTTCCACCGAGAACCCGACCGTCGCTGCTGCCACCGCAGTTTGCCGACGACTGGTGTAGACCCGCTTTAGGCAAAGCTGCTCTTGGGCTAAGGCTTCGTCGATGGACTGGAGTTGGCGCACATCCAGGAGGCGATCGCGCGCGATGAGATGCACGGAGGTATTCGGCTGCCAGAAGCGATCGCCCGCGCTGAGTCGCTGCTTGAGCTGCTGCCAGAGGTCGCCCCAGCTTACGGCAAACTCGCTCTCGCCTTCTGGCGGCAGCATCAGCAGCAGGCGGCCGCCTTCACTCTTAAAGCGAACCTGCGAATTGGGATGGGCGGCATCGGCGGGGGGCTGGGGCAGGGCCGACACCGTAGACACGGGGGAGGAGTCAGAAGTCATGAACCCAAAGGATGACGATTATGCAACAGGGCGAAATAACTATCCATATTAGTCGCGGGAGCGAGATTCGGAAAATGTTTTTCGCAGGATGGGGTAGCGCACTCGATGCCTAAGCCGCAGAGTCTCCCTAAGTTGCAGAGTCTACAGGTTGCAGACGCACAGATTGTAGACGCACAGATGGCAAACTCATAGATGCAAACTCACAGATGCAGATTCACAGGTTGCAGACTCATAGATGGCAGATTTACAGGTTGCAAATTCATTTACAGGTTGCAACTCAATAGATGGCAGAAGATGGCAGATTTACAGGTTGTAGGGTCTACAGATTGCAGACTCACCTCAGTTAAGGTCGCCTAAGGTCGCCGACTGCCCAGCGCCGCCCAGTCTTTTAGCGTCGCCGGGGTCCACAGCCAGTTCTTTGCCAGCGCCGTTTGATCGAAGCTGGCTGGATTGCTCAGCATTACCATTTGATAGTATGCGGCAGACTGTTTCAGTAGCTCGGTTGCACCCTGAGAAAACCTGGGATCGAGGGCTGCCTGTTGCAACGCCAGCGCCACTCCAGCGTAGGCGGTCAGCGCTTCGGGATTGGTGACAGACTGAATTGGCGGCGGACAGTTGAGGGCGGCGCGGTCGTCTGCTGCGTCTACGGAGTCGGGAATCGGCTGTGCCAGCATCAGCGCCGCCGCCCGACACCAGACTCGCGCTGCGTCTACAGATTCACCCTTGGCATAGTGGGCAAAGCCCAGCGCATTCCAGTAGGCGGCGGCATCGGGCCGTCCCTCGGCCGCCAGTTTCCAAAACCGCTGCACGTCGTCCACGCTGTAGATATTTCCCTCCTGCTGCTGCCATTGCCATCCCAGTCGCCCCATCAAAAACATTAGTTCGGGATAGCTGGCATTGCGCCATTCGGAGGGCACTGCGTCGAGGGCGACTTTGGCATCCAGCAGCGCATTTTGATCCAGCAGTTGGGCGATCGCCTTTTCCGCTTCGGGCAGATTTTCGCGCTTCAGGTTTAAGATAGCCGCGCCCGCAAGCTGGCTGGTTTCAGTCGTGCCAACGGGCATCGGCGGCACGCTGGGCGTATAGGCGCTGTCCATCGGCGGCAGCAAATCAGCGGGTGATGGCTCGCGGCGGAGCAGTCCCATCGTGTAATGAAACGAGGAGAGGGCGATCGCCATTGCGCCTGCACCCGCCAGCGGCAGCAGGATGTGCTGCTTTTGCAGTCGGCCAGGTTTGCGGGCGGGATGGGCTGCCCGGCTGTCCCGCAGCGCCGGAATGCGATCGGCTGTGGGAATCGTGTCTACAGGCGGAATCGCTCGGTGAGAATCCTGGGGTGTAGCCGTCTGCTGCTGGGAATCTGGCTGGGAATCTGGCTGGGAATTTGGCTGGGAATCCTGCGGTGGCGCAGCTGCTTCTAAAGAGTCCGGGAAGGGAGCAGGCGCATGGCTAGCCAGCCACCGATAGGTCGCCGCTGGAGACACGGGCGCATCCACCGGGCGGGCATCCTGAGTCGCGTCGGTGGCCACGTTCATCAGGTCAACGGGGCGGGGGGTTAGCTGCTGCAACAGGTCTGCGGCATTGGCGGCATTCGCCGTTTCGGTCTGCTGAGGAGCGGGGGCAGAAGACAGACTGAGGGAGGTTGGGGCGGTGCTGTGGTCTGCCGGAGCTGCGTGCTGTGCCAGCAGCCGACCCAGGTAGCCGCCAGGAAGTTCCACGGGCGATTCTCGTAGGGATTGCTTCGCGAATTGCCCCTCTGCTGCTGGTTGATCCGCCGTACCCACTCCCTCTGCTGGAGCAGATGGCTCTTGGTCATACCGTCCGAGGGTAAATAAGCCAGCACCCGGATGATGAATCGGCCACTGGGCGAGTCTGGATTCTGCCGCCTCGTCTACCCGTTCGCTGCTGGTGGGCTGCACCTCTACCAGGCTGCCACTGCTGGCAAAGTCAAAATCAAACGGGTTTTCGGTGGCGACGGGCGCATCGAAATGAAACGGATTGTCGAATTCCAGCCCTGGCGCGGCCCAGTCGTGATCGAGCAACACCGCCCGCGAAATGAGTTCAAAATCCTCATCTGGCTCCAAATCTGGCTCCAAATCTGGCTCTAGCAGTCTCGACGGCGACAGCACCAAAGACGGCTCCTCCCCGGCCAGCAGCGGCAGGTCATAGGAGGGGGGAAACTGCTGCAACCGATCGGCGGGATTGATATGGTGGCGATTCCCGCAGGGATCGCTTCGCGAATCGCCCACCAGGTATCCGTCAAACGCAGGGTGTAGGTACAGCACGGGCAGCGCCCAATACAGTTGATTGGACGTGTAGGACGAGATCAGTCCCTGCCGCGCCCGACTGAGGCTGAGGTCGATGGGGAAGCCCCGCCGCAGGTTGCGATAAAACAGGCGGGTCAGCGTCAGCGCTACGTCGTCGGGAATCTTTTCGGCCATCGCCAGTACAGCAGGAATGCCCCGGCTGACCAGCGCTTCGGCCAGGTTGCGCGTGTCCTGAGCAGGCTGGGCTTCGGCAGACGATCCAGCAGCGGGAACGGCGGTGTGTGCGCCCCGGCAGGAGTTGAACACCACCAGGCGAATGTCGTTATTCACCAGCAGCCCGGCCAGATCGTCGCCGCTGAGGGTTTCCGTGAGTCCCGTGCGCGAGTTGACCAGGTACAGATTGCCGCCGGATGCGCCCAGATTGCTGTGGCCTGCGTAGTGCAGGATATGGAAATGCCCCTGCTCTAGGGCGTGGGTCAGTTCTTCGCGGCCGGGCTGCTCCAGCACAGTCAGTTCTAGCTGGGGGTGCGTGCCCAGTCCCTCCAAACCTGGCCCGGCGGGTCGCCGCAGTTCTTCTTGCAAATGCATGGCTTCGCGCATTAGCTCTAGCCGCTCCTGATCGGTGGGCGTGGCAACCACCATGAGGATGCGGACGGGCTGCGTGGGGCTGAGGGGACGGAGCGATCGCCCCCCCATGACCTGGATGCCCGTTTGAAAGCGGGAAAACACGACATCGGTTCCCGTGGCGATGGGATGGCGCAGATTGCCCAAACTGTCGCGATCGCCCCCGTTCATCACCTCCCACGGCAGCCGGGGCAGGCGCGACCCCTTCAGCCCCAGCCGCAGCCGCAGCATTTCGCCTTGGTGTTGGGCAATGCCCCGTGCAATCATCCAGCTATTCCGCAGCGTCCCCTGAAACAGCGCGTGATACAGCGTTTCGCCCAGTTCTGTGAGGCTGACGGGCAGCTCGTTCTCATACTCAGATCGACGCGGCAGCTCAAACCCACCCACTCGATAAAATCCGTGCCCCCGCAGCAGTCCCAGCAGCGGGTCATCCATCAACTGCCGCGCCAGCGCCAGCCATTCCTCTACTGTCCAGCGGAGTTGCTCCTCCGCCAGCGGCACACCCGGCGCAACCCGCTCGGTTCGCACCAGATACTCGTCATTGCCCACAGGGGTTACGGAAAGATGAAACTCCTGAGTCACGGCTGTAGCGCTTCCCTAATGTGTGATGGATAGGGGCTTTCCATCTGATGTGGGGCGATCGCTAGCCAAAGTCCCAGAAGCCAGGAGACTCGTGTTATCCACACCTGGGGCGAACGCACCCGCAAAAAAGCCCATCGCGAGATAGCTCGTGCGGTGTTGCCCAACGACGCGCCAGAGGTTGCGCTGCAATGCCTGGGGGTGGCCCAATTTAGCCAGCCGTCGTGCGGAGCAAACCGCTTGATAAAACGTGTGGTAGTCTGTCCCTGCTTCTAGATCCAGAATAGCGCTGTTCGCGTGGCCTTGCGACAGAATCGCATAAAGCCCAACGAAGCCATTTCCGACGGTGGGTGAGGGGCGATTCGCGAAGCGATCCCCAC
>NZ_DVEA01000376.1:0-6491 GCF_015295965.1 Thermoleptolyngbya sp. M55_K2018_002 | reverse complement strand
CGAGAACGTCAAACCATCCTCGCTGGGCTTGCGCTCTTCCCATTGCTATGGTCATTTCATAACCTCTTAATATGGCGCAAAGTCCAATCCTCTCACGGTGTGACTCTGTTTGACCAGAATCAGCGTCCCGATTGGAGTGGTGTGACTCAACTTGGTTTTAGGGAAACAAAGCCCAAGCAGGTATTTGTACCCAGCTCTTAATTCACCAAGCCAGTTTAGATTTGTCTATATGATAAGTACATACGAAAATTTTTACAATCCGATACGTACCTCTCATTTCAGATTTCGCATCACTGGCTGAACCCGAAATGGCCTGATTTCTCTGGATATCGGGTTGTGGAGACTCTCTAAGAACGCTGTAAAAACCTGAGAGAGACTGGAAGGAAATTAAGCAGGTCGTAAACTGAGCTAGCGCTGGGCCTGAGCTTTGAGAGTTATTCGCTGGACTTAGACAAGGCTAGTGCGAATGCCGTTGAGGAGAGATCTGCTCCGGCTGAGGGGCCAGATGTGCAGCATAATCGAGATTGAGGTGCTTTGCTCCTCAGCCAGATATCCAGTAGATATCAAATAGGACTTACGCACTTGCGATTAAATTTTCTGGGTTTTGGACGATTTCTCGCGGGCTGCACCCGCGAGAAATCCTCACAATCGCGTAAGTCCTAATCAAAATCAATTCAATCTGAACACATTAAAAACGACCTGGGAAATTGAGAGTATGACCGCATCCAGTGTGTCCACCGAGAGCCGCGTGCTGCGGAAGACGGTTGTGGGGTCTCGCCGCCTGAGCAACTATTGGTGGGCGACGGTAATTTTGGGCGGAGGACTAGGCTTCTTGCTGTCCAGCATTTCCAGCTATTTGAAAGTGAATCTGCTGCCGTTTTCTGACCCAACGCAGCTCGTTTTTATTCCGCAGGGGCTAGTAATGGGGTTTTACGGCGTGTTGGCGCTGCTGCTGGCGACCTATTTGTGGCTGGTGATTTTGTGGGATGTGGGCGGCGGCTATAACGAGTTCAACCGAGACACCGGAATGCTGACGATTTTTCGGTCGGGCTTTCCGGGCAAGAACCGCAAAATTGAAGTCACTCATAAGTTAGAGGACGTGCAGGCGATTCGCGTGCAGATTAAAGAAGGACTCAACCCGAAGCGATCGCTCTACCTGCGGATCAAAGGCAAGGGCGACATTCCCCTGACGCGGGTGGGACAACCGATGGCGCTGGCAGAACTGGAAACTGAAGGCGCTGAACTGGCGCGGTTTTTGGGTGTGCCGCTGGAAGGTCTGTAGCAAGTTGAGTGAGCTAGTTTAGGAGCTAGGAGACGCGCAATGAGACAGAAAATGGGGCGGTGGTTCGCCCTGATTGGACTGGTTGGCCTGATGCTAATTGGAGGCTGTTCGGGGGCGAATACGGACAGCGCTAGTTCTGGTACTGCATCTGGCGACTCGGCGATCGCCCAATCGCCCGTCCTCACGCCCGCTCCTGGCCCGTCTACGCCCTACGCAAACCTGGCACGACTGGACGGCGAAGCGACCGTCGAAATTCGGGTCAAGGGGTCGCCCATTGAAATCCAGGTGAACGGCCAGGATGCACCGATTACCGCCGGCAATTTCGTCGATTTGGTGAATCGCGGGGTCTACGACGGGCTGATGTTTCATCGCGTGGTGCGGGAGCCAGAGCCGTTTGTGGTGCAGGGCGGCGACCCCCAGAGCAAAGATGCCAGTGTGCCCCTGGGGATGCTGGGGACGGGCAGTTTTATTGACCCTGCCACCTCTAGCCCGCGCTACATTCCGCTAGAAATCAAGCCCGCTGGTGCAGCGGAACCCGTGTATGGGAAAACGCTGGAGCCTGGAACTGCGCCTGTGCTGAAACACACGCGAGGGGCTGTGGCAATGGCGCGATCGCAGTTTCCTGACTCGGCTTCGTCGCAGTTTTATTTCACCCTGGCGGATCTGGGCTTTTTGGATGGGCAGTATGCTGTGTTTGGCCATGTAACCCGCGGGATGGACGTGGTGGACGAGATTCAGCAGGGCGATCGCATTGAGACGGCCCGCGTTACCGCAGGGTTGGAAAACCTGAAGACGGGTGGCTAGGGGCACACGGTTTTTTATCCCGCGCACTTTACTCCTGTGAGCAACCGATGGGACTTGCCGAAACCCTCCTGTCTGCCTTGCCTAATAATCCGCTAGTGGGGCTGCGCCGAGCCGATGCCCTGTGGCAAGCCTATCGAGAGGGCAGGATTCCCTGTCCCACTGTCATAACTGAATCCTCAGAGCCGCTGGGCGAAACCGAGTGGGACGTGGTGATTTGCGGCGGCACGCTGGGGCTGCTGATGGGCTGTGCGCTGGTACGGCGGGGCTGGCGGGTGGCGCTGCTGGAGCGGGGCATTTTGCAGGGGCGCGACCAAGAGTGGAATATTTCGCGGCGAGAACTGGCGGTGCTAGTCTACCTGCATCTGCTGAGTCCGGCAGAACTGGAGGGGGCGATCGCCAGTGAATATAATCCTGCCCGCATCGCCTTTCAGGGCGGCACCGAACTCTGGGTGCGAGACGTGCTGAATGTGGGCGTGAGTCCCCGACAGTTGCTCGAAACGCTGAAAGCAAAATTTCTGGCAGCAGGTGGGCAGTTGTTCGAGCAGACGGGGTTCGCTGCGGCAACGGTTCACCCGGATGGTGTGGCAGTGCAGGCTGGCAACGGGTTCAAAACGCGGCTGCTGCTAGACGCGATGGGGCACTTTTCGCCCATTAGCCAGCAGGCAAGAGGCGGACAGAAGCCGGATGCGGTTTGTATGGTGGTGGGCACCTGCGCTCAGGGCTTTCCGCACAACGAAACGGGCGACCTGTTTGCCTCCATCACGCCGATTGAAAACCAGTGTCAATATTTTTGGGAGGCGTTTCCCGCCCGCGACGGCAGAACAACGTATCTCTTCACCTATCTGGACGCACACCCCAGCCGCCCCAGCCTGGAGCAGTTGTTTGACGAGTATTTTCGGCTATTGCCGCAGTATCAGGGAGTAGCGCTGGAAGCGCTAAACATTAGGCGATCGCTCTATGGCTTTTTCCCCTGCTATCGCCAGAGTCCGCTCCAGCCCCGATGGAACCGGATTTTGCCCATCGGCGACAGCAGCGGCGGCCAATCTCCCCTCAGCTTTGGCGGCTTTGGAGCGATGCTGCGCCACTTGCCCCGGCTGGCAGACGGCATCCACCAGGCCCTAGCAACCGACCAACTCCACCGTTCTGCCCTAGCGCTGCTGCAACCCTACCAACCCAATCTCTCTGTGACCTGGCTGTTTCAGCGGGCCATGAGCGTCGGGGTTGACCAGACCGTACCGCCTGACCGGATTAATCAACTGCTCTCGGCAGTGTTTGCCGATATGGCCGCGCTGGGTGACCCCGTGCTGCGGCCCTTTTTGCAAGACGTGGTGCAGTTTCCCGCGTTGGCCCAAGCCATGCTGCGAACCTCAGTAGCACACCCCCGCATTGTGCTGCAAATCATTCCGCAGGTGGGGCTGGGCACTCTCGCAGGCTGGCTCTGGCATTATGCCAACCTGGGGCTATACGCGGGCCTAGACCAAATCGGGCAGTTGCACAAGCGTTTTGGAGGCATATCGCTCCGCCCCTGGAGCAAGTCGCTGCCGCCCCCCTGGCGCTATCGCATCTCACGCTGGCTAGATGCCTGGAAGTATGGGTCGGGAGGGGATTATGAGCAGGAAGAGCAGGGAGAATAGGCAGCCCCCAGAACGTCGCTCTCCCTTCTATGCTCCCATTCCCATTCCCCTATCCTCCCATGCCCCCCTCTCGTTTTCTTTTCCGCATCACCCGCCGATACCCTGGCTGGATCGGGCTGACGGTGCTGCTGGGGCTGCTGGGGGGCGTGTTCAATGGCGTGAGTACGGCGCTGATTGTACCCGTGCTGCTGAATTTTTTGGGACAGCCTGTGCCGCTGCGGGGGCTGCCGGAGGCGATTCAGCGGCTACTGAGTCCGTTTGAAAATCTACCGGACGGGCAGCGGCTGTGGGTGATGACGGTGGCAGTGGTGCTGCTGATCGGGCTGAAAAATCTGGCGGCCTATGGCAATGCGCTGGTGGCGGGGGCGCTGAAGCGAGTGCTGGTGACGGATTGGCGTGAGGCGGGGCTGCGGCTGCTGCTGTCGGTGGATCTGAGTTTTTTTGCGGACAGCAGTCTGGGCGACGTGATGAACCAGCTCAACGTAGAGGTGAACCGCTCGGCGACGGCCGTGGCGACGGCGGTGCGGGGGCTGACGACGGGTATCACGATTCTGGTCTTTCTGGGGCTGCTGCTGGCGCTGTCGTGGCCGCTGACGCTGGTGGCGGCGGGGCTGCTGGCGGGGGTGACGCTGGTGAATCAAATGAGCGTAGCGCGATCGCGCCAGTATGGGGAAGCCCTGTCGGAAGCCTCAAAGCATTACTCCATCGCCCTGCTGGACGTGCTGACCGGGATGCGGCTGGTGCGGGCATCGGCGACGGAAGACCAGGAATATGCCCGACTGCGGTGGCGGGTGCGCGATCGCGAACGGGCCGAGTATCAATCCTTGGCTAGCTCAGCGGCGATCGCCCCCCTCAGCGAAGTCGTCGGCGTGGTGGCGCTGATTTTAATCGTGTGGATTGGGCGCACGTTTTTGGCAGCAGAAATGCAGACGCTTTCCACGGTACTGCTGACGTTTTTGCTGCTGCTGTTTCGGATGCTGCCGCTGCTGGCCCAGCTCAACACCGCCCGCAACCAGTTCGCCAACGCCCTGCCCAGCATCCAGCAGACCCAGGCCTTTTTGGACCGCCGCGACAAGCCGTTTATGCAAAATGGCACGATTCCTTTTACTGGTCTGCGGCAGGGCATTCGGTTTCGGGATGTGTCTTTTAGTTATACAGCGGGCGACTCCCGCAGGGATCGCTTCGCAAATCGCGCCAGTGGTGCGGCACAAAATCGCAATGGCCCTGCGGAGCCAGATCGCTTCGTGCTGGAACACATCTCACTGGAACTGCCCAAGGGCACGACGCTGGCGCTAGTGGGTGCATCTGGCGCGGGCAAATCGACCCTGGCGGATCTGCTGCCCCGCTTTTATGACCCGACGCTGGGCGCAGTGGAGCTAGACGGCATCGATCTGCGGCAGTTTGACCTGAAAACTGTGCGGCGGGCAATGGGCATCATCAGCCAGGACACGATTTTGTTCAACGCTTCGGTGCGCGACAACATTGCCTACGGCTGTCCCGACGCAACCGAAGCGCAAGTGTGGCAGGCGGCAAAACTCGCCTATGCCGATGAATTTATCCGGCAGTTGCCGAGCGGTCTGGATACCCTGATTGGCGATCGCGGCCTGTTGCTCTCTGGGGGACAGCGCCAGCGGCTGGCGATCGCCCGCGCCCTGCTGCAAAATCCCGAAATCCTTATCCTCGACGAAGCCACCAGCGCCCTCGACACCGTATCCGAACGGCTTGTGCAGGCCGCCATCGAAGCCCTTAGCCGCGATCGCACGACCCTGGTCATCGCCCATCGCCTCTCCACCGTGCAGCGGGCCGACCAAATCGCCGTCCTCGACCAGGGCCGCGTGGTGGAGTTGGGCACTCACGAGAACTTGCTGCGGCAAAACGGCTACTACGCCCGCCTCTGCGCCCTCCAGTTTGCCGACGAAATGGCCCCCAGCGCCAGCGCCGTACCCACCCAGCTAGCCCGCCGCTCCTACGAAATCCGCAATCGGCTCAACGCCATGATCGGCTCTCTGCGGCTGCTGGTCGATGGCATTGTGACAGACCCCGACGAGCAGATTGAACTCACCGAAGAAGCCTACTACTCCACGCTCAACGTGCTTCGTAGTCTGGAGGCGCTGGAACGCGGCTATGAAGGCAAGTCGGATTGAGCAATTTTCAGCAATTTTCAGAGAGATAGGACTTACGCAGTTGGACAATTTCTCGCGGGCTGCGTCCGTGAGAAATCGTCCAAAATCCAGAAAACTTATCACAAGTGCGTAATTCCTGAAGGAATCTTTCAGAGAACCAGGGATTAGGTTCAAAAACTAGCTGAATCTGGGCTTCCAGAGCTTTTGGGGCTTCCAGAGCTTCCAGGCTTCCCAGCCCGCCGTTTGGCTGCGCGTAGAGTAGGACGACAACTTTGCGATATTGCTCCGCAACGCTGGCGCGATCGCCAAAAATTCCCCACACGGGGAATGAGGTTGACCGATGCGGCCGAGCAAATTGGAACTATAGCGAGTTTGCATCGCAGAAAACAGCTTCAACCAATCACAGATCCAATCCATCAACGCAACGGCTTTCGAGCCAATGTTGAAACCGTTTAAGCCAATATTTCTGACCGTTGCATAAAAACTCGCGTCGAACCTGACATCTCAATCGAGCCTGTAGTCCCCAAATTGCGCTCAAGAAATCTGACTGAGAAATCTGACTGAGAAATCTGACTGAGAAATCTGACTGAGAAGATGTTTGAAAAGTCCTACTGTTTGTAGCAAAGCGTGCAAGATCCCCCTAAATCC
>NZ_DVEA01000257.1:0-36566 GCF_015295965.1 Thermoleptolyngbya sp. M55_K2018_002 | reverse complement strand
CCCGCCACGCTGCCGCCGTCGCCGAGCTTCGCAGCACCGTTGGGCTGGCTGCCGAAAGCGCCAAGGTCAACGCGCAAATTGAAAATGCCCGCCAGTTTGCCTGGCAAGCGGCCAAAGCGGCCCAAAACCCGCCCCATACCGTAGCAGAGTGGGATCGGGTGATGGATCTGTGGAATGAGGCGATCGCCCGCCTGCGGCAAGTTCCCAGCAATGACCTGCAAGGCAAAGCCGAGGCCGAAAAACTGCTGGCCCAATATCAGGCCAACCTGGGCGAAATTCGCGTGCGCCGGGATGCCGAAGCCGAGGCTGTGCGCCGTCTGACGCGGGTAAACCAGGAGATTCAGCAGTTTCAGCAGCTCGCAGGCAGCACCAATGCCAATTACCAAATTAGCCAGCTTAACCGCATCCTCACCGAACTGAAGGCGATTCCCAGTGGCACCACGGTTTACAAAGAGGCAGAACTGCTGACGATTCAGGCGCAGAATGCCCTGGGCAAGCTGACAGGGCGGTGAGGCATCATCATCGCCGCATCTTCGTTCCGTTCTGATAAGGTGAATATTGCAGAAGGCAGGGACTCCATTACGGTTTGTCCTGCATTCTCCTCATCTTGCAATCTTTTGAGCTATGCCAACACCTGCTGAATTTTTGACGGCGACCCAGTGGGCGGGAATCATTACCCTGGTGGCGGGGGCGATCGCCGCCCTTGGCTTCCTGTTCCAGTGGGGCATCCGCTTCCGGTTTGTGGGCATCACCGGGTTTATGGCCGTGCTGACGGTGGGGCTATTTGCGCTCAGCCTGATGCCGATTACCCGCGTGGAAATTCCGGGTGCGGTACGCTTTTCGACGGTCTATGACTCTGGCTCCACCCAGGTTGTGATTGCGGTTCCCCCCGATCTCACCAGAGAGCAACTCACCGCCACGCTCCAGCAGGCCGCCAATGACCTCTTTTCACCCGGCCGCCTGGGCCGCAGCGGCGAAAACCAGATGACCATCCGCGCCCGCACCGTCACCCACCCCCAGGAAGGGCTGACCCAGTTGGTATATCTGGGCCAGGTCAAGCGCTCCCTGTTCGATCGCAACGACGATAAGATGGAAATCTCTATTTTTTGATCTTTGATTTCTAAGGGATTTCTCAGGGGTGATAGAGCGACCAGGCTCATCAAGCGCTGCTTGCACCCTCTGGCGAATCCCCAGTCCCTCAAACACGCTGCACCGCAACACCGGTTACCGAACCTATGGCCAAACCCTCCTCGCCTCCGACGCTGATAACCTCCATGATTGCCCCGGCACAGGTCATGCGCGGGCAGGGGGCGATCGCCCAGGCGGCAGAGGCGATCGCGCAGTTGGGGCGGCGGCCCGTGGTGATTGGGGGCGATCGCACGCTGAAGGGAGTGCGGCCGCGGCTCCAGCCCGTGTTCAAAAAGCATTCGCTGAGCGCAACAGAGGCAAGCTACGGGGCAGATTGCAGCGAGGCTTCACTGGCCAAGCTACGGGAGGCGATCGCCCAGCACGGCGCAGATTTCGTCATCGGCGTGGGCGGCGGCAAGGCGCTGGATGCGGCCAAGCTGGTGGCACATCAAACCAGCCTGCCAATAGTCACGATTCCCACCTCTGGTGCCACCTGTGCGGCTTGGACGGCGCTGTCCAACGTGTATTCCGAGGCGGGGGCATTTCTCTACGACGTGGCGCTGCCCCGCTGTCCTGATTTGCTGATTTTGGATTATGACCTGGTGCAGACGGCGGCCCCGCGCACCCTGGTTGCAGGCATTGGAGATGCGATCGCCAAGTGGTACGAAGCCTCGGTCAGCAGCGGTCATTCGGAGCGCACGTTTCTCATTGCCGCCGTGCAGCAGGCGCGGGTGCTGCGCGACATTCTGTTCCAAAAGTCGGCCGAAGCGCTGCGATCGCCCGGTAGCGACACTTGGCAGGACGTGGTAGACGCAACGGTGCTGCTGGCAGGCGTAATCGGCGGCATCGGCGGGGCCCAGTGTCGCACGGTGGCGGCCCACGCGGTTCACAACGGGTTGACCCATTTACCTCAGAGCCACGGCACGCTGCACGGTGAAAAGGTCGCCTACGGCATTCTGGTGCAACTGCGGCTAGAGGAAATGGTGCAGGGCAACCGCCTTGCCAGCAGCGCCCGCCAGCAGCTTCTCCAGTTTTATGACGACATCGGCCTGCCCAGGACGCTGGGCGATTTGGGCCTCGGTGATATCACAATCGCTCAGTTGCAGCACGCAGCCGAAGTCGCCTGTGCAGACCATTCTGATATTCACCGTCTGCCCTTTGCCGTTACCCCAGCGCACCTGATGGCGGCGATGGTGTCCACCACAGCGCCCATTACCGATAGCTGGGCCCAAGAGGCGGCCGCAGCGCGAAACCTGGACGACGCTGATCACGCTCCGGCTCAGCCTTCCCATCCCTCCTCTTTCCTCCTCCACCCCGTGTCTTCGGAGGTGTCGGAATGAAACTGGACTGGATTAGCCCGGCGGATCGGCTGAGTGCGCTGCCGCCCTATGTGTTTGCGCGGCTGGATGAGCTGAAGGCGCGGGCAAGAGAGCAAGGCCTAGACCTGATCGACTTGGGCATGGGCAACCCTGATGGCCCAACGCCCCAGCCCGTCGTTGAGGCGGCAATGAAGGCGCTGCAAAATCCTGCCAACCACGGCTATCCCCCCTTTGAGGGGACTGCCAATTTTCGTAAGGCGATTACCGACTGGTATGCCCGTCGCTATGGCGTACAGCTTGACCCGGATGGCGAGGCGCTGCCGCTGCTGGGGTCGAAGGAGGGGCTGACGCATCTGTCCTTTGCCTATGTGAATCCGGGCGATGTGGTGCTGGTGCCCAGTCCGGCCTATCCGGCGCACTTTCGCGGGCCGGCGATCGCCGGAGGCGACATTTACCCACTGCTCCTGAAGCCTGAAAACAACTGGCTGATTGACCTGGCGGCAATTCCCGAAGAGGTGGCCCGCCGCGCCAAGATCCTCTACTTCAACTACCCCAGCAACCCCACCGCGGCCACCGCGCCCAGGGAGTTCTTTGAAGATGTAGTTGCCTTTGCCCGCCAGCACCAAATCCTGCTGGTTCACGATCAGGCCTACGCCGAGCTAGCGTTCGATGGCTACCAGCCCACCAGCCTGCTGGAAATTCCTGGCGCAAAGGAGATTGGCGTAGAGTTCCACACGATGTCCAAAACCTACAACATGGCGGGCTGGCGCGTTGGCTTTGTGGTGGGCAATCGCCACATTATCCAGGGCCTCCGCACCCTAAAGACCAATCTGGACTACGGCCTCTTTAGCGTCCTGCAAACGGCAGCAGAAACGGCGCTGCAACTGCCGGATGTGTATCTACACGAGGTGCAGGAACGCTACCGCACCCGCCGCGACTTTCTGATTCGCGGGCTGGGCGAACTAGGCTGGAACGTGCCCAAAACCCTGGCGACGATGTACCTCTGGGTTCCTTGCCCGCCGGGAATTGGCTCCACCGACTTTGCGCTGCATTTGCTGGGCGAAACGGGCGTAGTGGTGACACCGGGCAACGCCTTTGGGGAGGGTGGCGAAGGGTACGTGCGAATTAGCCTGATTGCCGAGTGCGATCGCCTGGGTGAGGCACTGCGCCGTATGAAGGACGCAGGCATCCATTACAAGGCCTGGCAGTCGGGCTGAAACCGGGCTGAAACCAGGCCGGGTCAAGCAGCGTGAGAGGTCTGTACCCCATTCGCTAAACTAGGCTCATCTCTCAACCCCTCTCAACCCCTCAACCCCGTCTTGCCATGTCCATTGCGAAAGACTTGGACGATCAGGGTCTGGAACCAGCGGCGGCCCCCCGCACCGCATCCAGCAATTTGCCCAGCCCAGAGCCTGCTTGGGCTGCGGGCATAGACTCTGGTCTTGACCTAGACAAGGTTCCCTTTCCACCCGGCGACCTCTACAGCGACGAACCTCCATTGGAATCTGAACTGCATCTCCGCCAAATTTTGCTGCTGATTCAGTCGCTCGAATGGCTGTGGCGCGGGCCAGACCCCAGCACCCATCGAGATTTCTACGCCTTTGGCAATCTCACCATCTACTACAGCCTGCGCGAGCGCAAGTCGGAAGATTTTCGCGGGCCAGACTTTTTTGTGGTGTTGGGGGCCGACCCCAAGCCCCGCAAAAGCTGGGTCGTGTGGGAAGAGGGCGGCAAATATCCCAACGTCATCATTGAGCTACTGTCGGATTCGACGGCTCATGTCGATCGCGGGCTGAAAAAACAGCTCTATCAAGACACCTTCCGCACGCCCGACTACTTCTGGTTTGACCCCCATACGCTGGAGTTTTGCGGATTTCACCTGGTAGACGGACGCTACCAGCCCCTCGAACCCGACTCGCGGGGCTGGCTGTGGAGCGAACAGCTTCAGCTATTCCTGGGAATTCAGGATCGCAAGCTGCGGTTTTTTACCCCAGACGGGCAGCTTGTACCAATTCCCGAAGAAGCGACCGCCATCGAGCGGCAGCGGGCGGAAGAAGAACGGCAGCGGGCGGAAGAAGAACGGCAGCGGGCAGAGCAGGCCG
Organism: Thermoleptolyngbya sp. M55_K2018_002; assembly: GCF_015295965.1. Classification (NCBI taxonomy): domain Bacteria; kingdom Bacillati; phylum Cyanobacteriota; class Cyanophyceae; order Oculatellales; family Oculatellaceae; genus Thermoleptolyngbya; species Thermoleptolyngbya sp. M55_K2018_002. Next base: position 32,017 of record NZ_DVEA01000257.1, on the reverse strand, counting down.
AAGCACTCCTCGCACAGTATCGGGCGCGGTTTGGCGAGTTGCCCAGCGAGTAGCGCTTCGGCGGTTGCCTGGGTTTAGGGCGATCGCCCCTCCAGTTGCTTCTCAACCAGTTGCTTCTCAACCAGTTGCTTCTTCAGCTTCCCCTGCCCAGCCCTAAACCATTGCGCTGAACCGGGCATTTACCTCTTCCATAGACACATCTTCGACGTGGGTCGCAAGCGTCCAGACGTGACCGAACGGATCGGCCAGCGTACCCGCGCGATCGCCATAGAACTGATTTTCCACTGGGCGAATTTCCGTTGCCCCTGCGGCGATCGCCCGATTAAACAGCGAATCCACATCTTCGACATAGACCATCAGGCTGACGGGCGTTCCGCCAATGGCTTGGGCGCTGTGATGATCCATCTCCGGAAACTCGTCGGACAGCATGATGGGCGAGTTGCCGATTTTGATTTCGGCGTGGGCCAGCTTGCCCGATGGGTCAGCCAGGCGCATTAGCTCCGTTGCCCCAAACGCCTGCTCATAGAAGGCGATCGCCCCTGCCGCGTCATGCACAATCAGATACGGGGTCACCGCTGGATATCCATCAGGAATCGGTTTGACTGCCATCGTGATCGCCTCCAAAAACAGAGCAAACGTACTATACCACAGCGTAACGACCCTCGCGCAGCGCCAAAATTAAAATTAATGCGCCGTTTTTGCGATTTCTCAGTACACTTTTGGGCAGTGTAATGTTGCAGTGTAATGTTGCAGTGTGTGTTGCAGCGGTTGATTCCCAGGGCTAGCTCCCACAGTTGGCTCACACCGTACTGCTCACACCGTATTGCTTACACCGTATTGCACACCACATTGCAGCGATATCGCGGAACTCCTCCACCCGGTTTTGAACAACGCTATGAACTCCAAACTCGTTTCGCTAGGACTGTTGGCTGCGCTGGGTGTGGCCCTGCCTGCCCGCGCCGAAAATCTTGAGCATGTGCAGCGGTTGCTTGCAAATCGCCAGTGCCAGCAGTGTGATTTGCACCGGGCGGGGCTGGTGTTCACCAATCTGTCGGGGGTAGATGTCAGCCGTTCTGACCTGAGTCTGGCGAACCTGAACCGGGCAAACCTGCAAGGGGCAAATCTGCAAGGGGCAAACCTGCAAGGGGCGGTCTTGTCCTATGCCAATCTGGGTGGAGCCGACCTGCGCGGGGCTGATTTGCGCGGGGCAGACTTGCGCGAAGCCTATCTCTATGGCGCAAATCTGACCGGGGCGCTGCTGGATGGGGCAAACCTTTGGCGGGCGATTGGGCTGCCCGAAAACCTGGTGTCGGTGGAGCAGTTGTATCTCTGGGGGTTGGCAGAGGCGCAGCGCGGCAACTTCCCCGATGCGATTCAGTATTTCAATCAGAGCCTTAGTCGCCAGCCTGATTTTTCAAACGCGATGCTGGCGCGGGGCATTGCGCGGCTTCAGTTGGGCGATGAAGCAGGGGCAATGGAAGATGGACGGCAGGCCCAGCAAATGTTTTTGGCTCAGGGAAACATTCCAGGGCAGCAGCTTTCGGAGCGGTTTGTCACTGGGATTGAGCAAGTGCTGGCAGCCGAGGAGCGGGAACGGCGGGCCCAGCGGCGCAGCAACGGGGTTGGCAATGTGGTTAGTGCCCTTGGGGGCTTGGCGAGTTTGTTCTTACGCTTTTTGCTGTAGGGCCAGCGCTCTGAGGGCTGAGGCTCTGGAAATAGAGCCAGCCGACGGTTCCCAAAAACGCCAGGTAGGCGATCGCCTGTCCCAGATACAGCTGATCGCGGTAGCCCAGCAGCGCCTTTAGCAGCACGCCGGGAAATTTCTTGTCGGGCAGCACGGCGCGGGCATCCCACACCTGCGGCCCCAGCACGCAGTCTGGCCCGGCGCTAAAGCAGAGATTCGCCCAGGCGGGATGAAGCTGCACCCAGGCGGCGATCGCCAGGTCTACATGGCGCAGCATGGAGATTACCAGCCCCGACACGATCAGCAGCAGCAGCACCCCCATCACCTGAAAGAAGCGCCTCAGGTTGATTTTCACGCCCAGTTGAAACAGCAGCACCCCAATGGCCACTGCGCCCACCAAGCCCGCCATCGCGCCCAGCGCCGGAGCCAGCCCGTCCTGAAACTGCGCCGCCAGAAACAGCACCGTCTCGAATCCTTCCCGCAGCACGGCAATGGTGATCAGCCCAAGCACGCCCCAGCCTGCGCCGTCTTGCTGCAAAGCCGACGTGACCGCACCTTCCACCTCTGCCTTGAGGCTGCGGGCCTGCCGCGTCATCCATACCAGCATCCAGCTCAAGAGGGCGATCGCCACCAGCCCAAATCCCGCCTCCATCGCCTGTCGCAGCATAGGGGCATAGCGCTGCTGAGACTGGTTCAGCGCCGTCAGCACGCCGCCCAGCAGCACACCCACCAGCACGCTGCCCGCCAGCCCTGCGCCAATGCCGCCGTAGACCCACGGGTTCAGCCGGGACTGGCCCGCCTTGCTGAGGCAGGCCAGCACGATGCCCACCACCAGCGCCGCCTCCACGCCCTCGCGCAACGTCACCACAAATGCAGGCAAAGCAGCCGTTAAATCCATTGGTTCAAACAGCCCCATCTCAAGAACAGACTCGCAAGTATTGCGACGGTTACAACCGCAATTACAATCGCCATTACAACCAGGGATTGCAACCAGGGATTGCAAGCGTCATTACAACCAAGAATTGCAACCAGCATCGCAACCGGGAATTGCAACCAGGGATTGCAGCCGCCATTGCAATCAGCGATTACACCTGTGATTCTACTCTGCTGCTGCTACAGACGGCGAGATGGGGCTGGGTGTGGGGGGCGATCGCCGTTAAAGCGTCGGGCAAAGCATCGGGTTGCGGCGCTTCCTGATGAGGCATATCCAGCGGACACTCGCAGACCCCCTGCTGAAGCCAGCGCATCCCCACCTGATGCAGCGCCGCCATCACAGGCTGAATTTCTCGGCCCTTGTCCGTTAATCGATACTCCACACGGGGCGGAATCTCTGCATAGACCGTCCGCTCAATGAGTCCGTGTTCTTCTAGCTCCCGCAGCCGCGCCATCAGCGTTTTGGTGCTTAGCCCTGGCAGTGCATCGAGAAATTCATGGGTTCGGCGGGCAGGGCGACCGTTCTGATTTGGCGCACTGGCAAACAGCTCGCGCAAAATCAAAATGGCCCACTTGCTGCCAATCAAGTCGAGCGTAAACTGAATCGGGCATTTGAAATCAGAGGAAGAATAAGAGCGAGAATCCAACGGACTATCTCCTGAACTTTGGGGGTGCAATTGATCTATCTCAGGATTAGCAAGTGATCCATCCAATAGCTTCTTCGACCCGATACCAGGCTATTAGTGCAAGGGATACGAATTCGTCAGGTTTAACGTTTTCTTCCAGTTCCGCCCAAATCCAGCACCCATCTGATTCTTTTCCTCTGGGTAACTGGGTGTGCATTCTGGAAACTGTCTTGTCCTCCTGAGGCACGTCTTTCATCATGGGGGCAAAGGCAAGTACTCGATAAACCGCTGCCTTAGTCCTGCTGTCATCTGGGCACTTGTGCATCGGTACATTCCATTCCGCTTCAAGTTGCCCGTTGCACACTCACTTTTTGGAGAATTGGCTGAATGGTTAAGTTACTCGTTGGCGTGCTGGTGTTTGTGATCAACCAGATTTATCACGATCGCCCGATTCCTCGGTTTTACGTCCTGGAAACGGTGGCTCGCGTTCCCTACTTTTCTTACCTGTCGGTTTTGCATTTGTACGAGACGCTGGGATTGTGGCGGCGTGTGGAGTGGCTCAAGGTACACTTTGCCGAGTCTTGGAACGAGCTACACCATCTGCTGATTATGGAAGCATTGGGGGGCAGCCAACACTGGGGCGATCGCCTCCTAGCCCGCAGCGTTGCCTTGCTCTACTACTGGATTATCGTGGCGCTGTATATTATCTCACCCAAGTCGGCATATCGCTTTATGGAGCTAGTAGAGGAACATGCCTATCATACCTACGACCTGTTCTTGGTGCAGGAAGGCGAAACCCTAAAGGCTCAGCCTGCTCCTCAAGTAGCCCTTGAATATTACCAAACGGGCGATCTGTATCTGTTTGATGCGTTTCAAACGGCCCATCGTCCGCAGGAGCGTCGTCCAGCAATCAACAATCTGTATGACGTGTTTGTTGCCATTCGCGATGATGAGCGAGAACACGTAAAAACGATGGTGGCCTGTCAGCAAGCAGATCAGACGAGCAGACTCGGCTACGAACCCCTTCAGGAATTGCCGTCAAACACCGTCGCAGAGCCAGTTTTGATTGAGAAAGCTGAGGAAAAAGAAGTCGTGACGCGCTCATAGGCAGGAGAGTCAGGCTTAGAAAGAGCAATAAAGAGCTTCAAAGAGCCTCAAAACCGGATGCGTATCGAGCCTGACTCTGAGCTTGCCTTGACCCTCACTTTGCAGGAATTTTGTAGGGATTGATGATGGCACTGTTCGGCTTGTGAGGAAACTAGAGAGAAAGTTTGGTGAAGCCCAAAGATCCTCCTGCTGGTTTTGCTGAAGCACAGCTTGAAGCACAGTTTGAAGTACGCCTGAAAACGCAGTTGGAAACGTATTTGGAAACACACTGCGCTAACGCTTGAAGATTGTAGACGCTACACCGCCGACTCAGATCCACACCTACTCCCACCAGTTGAAGGAGTCCCTATGCAGGTTACTACGATTCAAGAATTGGAAACGCTGATCGAACAAGTCAAGGCAGCCCAAGCTCAATACGCAACCTATACCCAGAGCCAGGTAGACTGGATTTTTAAGCAAGCTGCCCAAGCGGCTAACGCCCACCGGATTGATCTGGCCAAGCTGGCCGTTGCAGAAACCGGGATGGGCATTGTTGAGGACAAGGTGATCAAAAACCACTTTGCCTCGGAAATTATCTACAACAAGTACAAGCATGAGCGCACCTGCGGGCTGATTGAAGAAGATGACACCTTTGGCATTCAAAAAATTGCCGAGCCTGTGGGCATTCTGGCGGGCATCGTTCCCACAACAAACCCGACTTCGACCGCCATTTTTAAGTCGCTCATTTCCCTGAAAACGCGCAATGCCATTATTTTTTCACCCCATCCCCGTGCCAAGCGCTGCACAGTGGAAGCAGCCCGACTAATTCTTCAGGCGGCTGTGGCGGCTGGTGCGCCGGATCACATCATCGGCTGGATTGATGAGCCATCGGTGGAGCTATCGCAGGCCTTGATGCAGCACCCAGATATCAAGCTGATTTTGGCGACGGGCGGGCCGGGGATGGTGCAGGCTGCTTACTCATCCGGGCATCCGTCGCTGGGGGTGGGTGCAGGAAACACGCCCGCCGTGATCGCCGAAAGCGCGGATATTCAAACGGCAGTGAGTTCTATCTTACTCAGCAAAACGTTTGATAACGGCATGATTTGCGCGTCGGAGCAGTCGGTGATTGTGGTTGAGCCAATCTACGACGCAGTGAAGCAAGAGTTTACGACACGGGGCGCTTATTTCCTGAACCCAGAGGAGAAGGCGAAACTGGGCGAACAGATTGTGCAGAATGGGCGGCTCAATGCGGCGATTGTGGGCCAGTCGGTGCAAACGCTGGCGAAGCTGGCGGGAATCTCAGTGCCGCCACAAACCAAGGTGCTGATGGCTGAAACCGACCGAGTGGCTCTGGATGAGCCGTTTGCCTGGGAAAAGCTGTCGCCGATTCTGGCGTTTTATCGGGCAGCAAACTTTGAAGGGGCGATCGCCCGTGCCGAGGAGCTAATTAACTTTGGCGGCAAGGGGCACACCGCCGCGCTCTACATCGACACCGCCCAGCGTTCCGAAATTCAGCTTTTTGAAACCCGAATGCAGACAGGGCGTGTGCTGATCAACACGCCGGCCTCCCAAGGGGCAATTGGCGACTTGTATAACTTCAGGCTTGACCCGTCGCTGACGCTGGGCTGCGGCACTTGGGGCGGCAACTCGGTCTCTGGCAATGTCACTGTGCATCACCTGCTGAATATCAAAACCGTGTCGCAGCGGCGCGAAAATATGCTCTGGTTTCGCGTGCCGCCGAAGGTCTACTTCAAGAGCGGCTGCTTGCCAATGGCCCTGGGCGACTTGGCGGGCAGGCAGCGGGCATTTATTGTGACCGATAAGCCGCTCTTTGACCTGGGCATGGTCAACCCTGTCACGCGGGTTCTGGAGGATTTGGAAATTCGCTACGACGTGTTTCACGATGTCGAACCTGACCCGACGCTATCGAATGTGAATCGCGGGCTGGAGCAGTTGCGGCAGTTTCAGCCGGACGTGATTATTGCGCTGGGCGGCGGCTCGCCGATGGATGCGGCCAAGATCATGTGGCTGATGTATGAGCAGCCGGAGGTGGAATTTGCGGGCGTGGCTATGCGGTTTATGGACATTCGCAAGCGGGTGTATGAACTGCCGCCGCTGGGTCAAAAAGCCCTGCTGGTGGCGATTCCGACCACCTCAGGAACGGGGTCTGAGGTCACGCCTTTTGCTGTGGTTACGGATGACCGGGAGGGCATTAAATATCCCCTAGCAGACTATGCCCTGACTCCTAGCATGGCGATTGTAGACCCGGATCTGGTGCTGACGATGCCGCCCAAGCTGACGGCCTGGAGCGGGATTGACGCGCTGACCCATGCAGTTGAAGCCTATGTGTCGGTGTTTGCGACGGACTTTACCAATGGGCTGGCGCTAGAGGCGATCGCCCTCCTGTTCCAATATCTGCCGCGCTCCTATCGCAACGGGGGCCGCGATCCCGAAGCCCGCGAACGGGTTCACTATGCCGCCACGATTGCGGGCATGGCCTTTGCCAATGCGTTTTTGGGCATCTGCCACTCGATGGCGCACCAGCTTGGCGCGGTGTTCCACGTTCCGCACGGGTTGGCCAATGCGCTGCTAATTTCCCATGTGATTCGCTACAATGCTACGGATCAGCCCTTTAAGCAGGCGATCTTCCCGCAATACAAATATCCCAACGCCAAGGCCCGCTACGCCCAGATCTCCGACCATCTGCATCTGGGGGGCAACACAGCCGATGAAAAGGTGGAACGGCTGATCATCGCGGTGGAAGAACTGAAGCGCAATGTTGAGATTCCGGCAACCCTGGCGGAAGCGCTCAGTCAGATGGGTCAGGCCTCCTATCCGGGGGGCGATCGCGCTTCGTTCTATGCCCAGCTTGATAACCTGGCCAACCGCGCCTTCGACGACCAATGCACGGGGGCAAATCCTCGCTACCCGCTGATCCAAGACCTGAAGGAGCTATTTGTGTTGGCCTACGAGGGGCCCCAGGCCGATCCAGACGATGTGCCGCTGTGCTATCGCGCAGAAATTGCCCGCACCAGTCAGCAGCTTGCGCCAAACCCCAGCAGGCATGAACCTGCGGACGTAGGCGATCTGTCTGCCTCGGTGATGGCGGAGATGCCCTTGATTCCGCCATCAATTCCACCCTCAATTCCGCCCTCGATTCCCTCTGTAGCAGCGGACGACTCATAGCCCCCTGGCGCGGGGCCGGCCCGGAATCTGGTTGGCCCTGCGAACCCGCCGCTTTTTCTAATTTCAGGTCTTACCTTCAAGTCTTACCTTCAAGTCTTACCTTCAAGTCTTACCTTCAGGTCTTACGTTCAAGGAGGCACTATGCCAACGCTTGTTTTAGAACCGGATGCCAGTCAAGCGCGATCGCCCTGGGACGGGTTTGTGCCCGGAGTCTGGGTAGAACGGATTGACGTGCGCGACTTTATCCAGAAAAATTACACGCCCTACACCGGGAATGAGGCGTTTTTAGCACGTCCCACCGCCGCCACGCGCACCCTGTGGCAGCAAGTGACGCAATTCATGCAAGCTGAGCGAGAACGGGGCATTTTGGATGCCGATACGCGAGTGGTGTCGAGCATCACCTCCCACCCGCCGGGCTACATTAACCGCGAACTGGAGCGGATTGTGGGGCTGCAAACCGACCAGCCGCTGAAGCGAACGATGATGCCCTTTGGCGGCATCCGAGTCGTGAAAACAGCGCTAAATGCCTACGGCTATACGCTCGACCCCGAAACGGAGGCAATTTTCACGAAGTATCGCAAAACGCACAACGACGGCGTGTTTGATGCCTACACTCAGGAAATGCGGATGGCGCGGCGGTCGGGGATTATCACCGGGCTGCCCGATGCCTATGGGCGGGGGCGGATTATCGGCGACTATCGGCGAGTGGCGCTGTATGGGTGCGATCGCCTGATTGAAGACAAAAAAGACCAGAAGCAGTCGCTCGCAGCCCTCAGCGACGAACCTACCATTCGGCTGCGGGAGGAACTGTCGGAGCAGATCCGGGCGCTGGAGGAACTGAAGCAAATGGCCGCCAGCTACGGCTGTGATCTCAGCGCCCCGGCTGCGAATGCCCAAGAAGCCGTGCAGTGGCTTTATTTTGGCTATCTGGCTGCCGTGAAAGAGCAAAACGGCGCGGCAATGTCGCTGGGGCGGGTGTCTACGTTCCTAGATATCTACTGCGAGCGGGATCTGCGAAACGGCACGGCTACGGAAATCGACATTCAGGAACTCATCGATCAGTTTGTCATGAAGCTGCGGATGGTGCGGTTCCTGCGAACGCCGGAGTATAACGAGCTATTTTCGGGCGACCCGACCTGGGTGACAGAATCCATTGGCGGCATGGGAGAAGACGGGCGACCCCTGGTGACAAAAACCAGTTTCCGAATGCTGCATACGCTGAACAATTTGGGGCCGGCTCCCGAACCCAACCTGACGGTGCTGTGGTCTGAACGGCTGCCGGATGCGTTCAAGCAGTATTGCGCCAGGATTTCTATCGAAACCAGTTCAATTCAGTATGAAAACGACGACCTGATGCGGCCCGAGTTTGGCGATGATTATGCGATCGCCTGCTGTGTATCTGCGATGCGCGTGGGCAAGCAAATGCAGTTCTTTGGCGCACGGGTCAATCTGGCCAAGGCCCTGCTCTATGCCATCAACGGCGGCCGCGATGAAAACACAGGCGAACAAGTAGCGCCCCCGTTCCGCCCCATCCTGTCGGATTATCTAGACCCCGACGAGGTGATGGAAAAATTCGACAGACTGCTCACTTGGCTGGCAGAGCTATACATCAACACGCTGAACGTCATTCACTACATGCACGACAAGTACTGCTACGAGCGGCTAGAAATGGCGCTGCATGATCGGGACGTTTATCGCACGATGGCCTGCGGCATTGCAGGACTTTCGGTGGTGGCGGATTCGCTGTCTGCGATTCGCTATGCCAGGGTGAAGGTGTTGCGGAATGAAGCCGGACTGGCCGTAGATTATGCCGTGGAAGGCGACTATCCCAAGTTTGGGAATAATGACGACCGGGTGGATGCGATCGCCGCGAACCTGGTGACGACCTTTATGAACAAGCTGCGGCAGCACAAAACCTACCGCGATGCCGTGCCCACCCAGTCAGTGCTGACGATTACCTCCAATGTGGTCTACGGCAAGAAGACGGGCAGCACCCCTGACGGGCGAAAGGCCGGCGTGCCCTTTGCCCCCGGTGCAAACCCCATGCACGGCCGCGACACCAAGGGGGCGATCGCCTCCCTTGCCTCTGTCGCCAAGCTGCCCTACGCCCATGCCAAAGACGGCATTTCCTACACCTTTTCCATCGTGCCCGACGCGCTGGGGAAACAGACGGGCGATCGCATCCAAAATCTGGTGAGCTTACTAGACGGCTATTTCCACGATCAGGGGCATCACGTCAACGTCAACGTACTCAATCGAGAAACCTTGCTCGACGCGATGGCGCATCCTGAACAATATCCACAACTTACGATTCGAGTGTCGGGCTACGCGGTCAACTTCATCAAGCTCACCCAGTCGCAGCAGCTAGATGTGATCAGCCGCACCTTCCACGATCGCGTCTAGGCATAGATGGCATTCGCAAGAGACTCGCTTTCGTAAGGCGTTCAGCCGACGCAACGCAGGGCAAAAGGACTCCGGACGGCAACGACAGGAACGATTGAAACTCGCTTGCAACTCGCTTGCAACTCGCTTGCAACTTGCCTGAAACTCGCTGACCGTTCGCCTTTTGCCCTTTCTCTCGACACTCTTTTGACACGCTTTGCTTAGCCCGCTTCCCTTGGCGCTGTGATTTTTAAGGCCTAACGTTATGTCAATCACCGGACGTATTCACTCCATCGAAACCTGTGGCACCGTCGATGGGCCCGGCCTGCGGGTCGTGGTGTTTACTCAGGGCTGTCCCCTGCGCTGCCTCTATTGCCACAACCCCGACTGCCGCGAGATATCGGGTGGCACTGAGGTCACTGCCGACGAAATAGTCGCTGAGATTCAGAAATATCGCTCCTACATTCGTCCGCCTGGTGGCGTGACCCTAAGCGGCGGCGAACCGCTGATGCAGCCAGAGTTTGTGCAGGAGATTTTGCGGCAGTGCAAGGCGCTGGGCCTTCACACCGCGCTGGATACGTCGGGCTATTGTCCGCTGGCGATCGCCCGCCCAGTGCTAGAGTTTGTCGATTTGGTGCTGCTGGATATCAAATCATTCAGCCCGTCAATCTACACCCAGGTCACCAGCGTCAGCCTCCAGCCCACGCTAGATTTCGCACAATATCTCAGCGACTGCCGCAAGCCTGCCTGGATTCGCTTTGTGGTGGTGCCAGGTTTAACGGATGATCCAAACAATGTCGCTGGGCTGGCCCAGTTTGTCGCCTGCTTGAAGAACGTGGAGCGGGTCGAAGTTATTCCCTTCCACAAGATGGGCGAATACAAGTGGCAACAGTTGGGCTATGACTATCAACTCAGCCATACCCCAACGCCCACACCAGAATGTATCCAGGCGATCCGGGCGCAGTTTCAGCAGTCCACGCCCGCGCTGGTGCTGTAGTCCGAAGAATCCTAACTCCGGTTCCCCGCTTTACGCAGCGTCTTAAAACTTTCTAGGTCGTTGATTGCCTTGAGTCGATCCCCCTTAAATCCCCCTTAATAAGGGGGAATTCCAGAGTGGTTCGGCTCGGTTCCCCCCTTTTTAAGGGGGGCTAGGGGGGATCAAAGGGCTTTAAAACACGCCCTAGCCAGATTCTCCAGCCAGATTCTCCAGCCAGACTTCTCAGTCAGATTCTCCAGCCAGACTTCTTGGCTAGACCTCTCAACCAGACTTTTACGATCTCTCCTGTTTCTTCCTGCAAACCCCCTGTATCTTAGGAGGCAGAGCGTCGCTTGGTAACGTTCCGATTGATTACCGCTGGCCCCGCTCTTTAGAACGACGTAGGACGACTCAGGACGGCAACTATGACAGACGTGCGAATTGGCATCATCGGCGGCAGCGGCCTCTACAAAATGGACGTGCTGAAGGACGTGCGCGAAGTCGAGGTAGACACGCCCTTTGGCAAGCCGTCGGATGCGCTGATCGTGGGCACGCTGGAGGGCACGCCCGTCGCATTTTTGGCGCGGCACGGACGCAACCACACGCTGCTGCCGTCGGAACTGCCGTTTCGGGCGAATATTTACGCAATGAAATCGCTGGGTGTGGAGTACCTGATTTCGGCTTCGGCGGTGGGGTCGCTGCAAGCGGAGGCCAAGCCGCTGGATATGGTGCTGCCGGATCAGTTCATCGATCGCACGAAGGGGCGCGTCTCGACTTTCTTTGGCGAGGGCATCGTGGCGCATATTGCCTTTGGCGATCCGGTGTGCAAGAACCTAGCGGCGGTGCTGGGAGAGGCGATCGCCTCCCTGGATTTGCCCAATGTAGCGCTGCACCGGGGCGGTACTTACGTCTGCATGGAGGGGCCCGCCTTTTCTACCCGCGCCGAGTCGAACCTGTATCGAAGCTGGGGCGCAACGGTGATCGGCATGACCAACCTGCCCGAAGCCAAGCTGGCCCGCGAAGCCGAAATCGCCTATGCGACGCTGGCGCTGGTGACGGATTACGACTGTTGGCATCCCGACCACGACAGCGTGACGGTGGACATGGTGATCAGCAACCTGACGAAAAATGCGGTAAATGCCCAGCGCGTGATTCAGGAAACCGTGCGCCGCCTGGCCCAAAATCCGCCGCCCTCCGAAGCCCACCACGCCCTGAAATACGCCATCCTCACGCCGCTCGATAAAGCGCCGCCAGAAACCAAAGCGAAGCTAGAACTGCTGCTGAAAAAGTATTTGGGCTAGTATCGAGGGACTTTGCATCCAGCCCTTCTTCTCTCCTTTTGGGAGAAGGTGTTGGGGGATGGGGGCGAATTGGCATAACTGGGATGCACCCGTCAGTTTGGCGATTCGATATGGGGTCAAAATTGGGGCAAACAATTAATCGATAAATTCGCCCGAAAGGGGGTTGTTTCTATCAGGAAGTCTGGGCGTTTTTAGGCAGGGCTGAAGCGGTTGTAGGGGCGATCGCTCGTTATCCAAATCCTCAAACCCAAATATCGCAACCTCCAAAAGCGTGAATTCTCGTGAATTCTCAGGGCGTTTTTGTCGATCCCCAGCCCATTCGTCAAGAATTGTAATTAAATATACAATTTAATATTTTCCCGAACTCAAGCAGCATCCAGGCTTGGGCAATTTCTGCCAATCTCGCTCGGTCTCAGTCCTCAAGACACCCCCGATTCCATTGACTAGCATGAAGGAGAGGGGGCAATGCAACCAGTCCCTCATCGCTTCCACACGGTTGCCTCAAGGAGGTACTCATGGTTCAGCTATCCGAACGCAGCGTCGCGATGCCGCACGATCAGAGTTTGGTGCTGTGGTTTGAGGATGTCGGCATTCACGATATTCCGCTGGTGGGCGGCAAAAACGCCTCGCTGGGAGAAATGATTCGTCAGCTTAGCGCCAAGGGAGTGCGCGTGCCGGGTGGGTTTGCGACGACGGCCCACGCCTATCGCCACTTCATTCAGAGCGCAGGGCTGGAGGAGGCGCTGCATCGCCTGTTTGCCACGCTGGATGTGGACGATGTGGAAAACTTGCAGGCTCACGGACGGGAAGCGCGATCGCTCATTCTCAACGCCCCCTTTCCCCAAGATCTGGAAGTGGCGATCGCCCAGGCCTATGCCGAACTCTGCCGCCGCTACGGGCCCGATACGGATGTCGCCGTGCGCTCCAGCGCCACCGCTGAAGATTTGCCCGATGCCAGCTTTGCCGGACAGCAAGAAACCTACCTCAACGTCCACGGCCTCGATGCGGTGCTGGATGCCTGCCGCCATTGTTTTGCCTCCATCTTTACCGACCGCGCCATTTCTTACCGCACCACCAAAGGGTTTGACCATTTCACCGTCGCCCTCTCCGTTGGCGTGCAAAAGATGGTGCGCTCTGACCTGGCGGAATCGGGCGTGATGTTTTCCATCGACACCGAGAGCGGCTTTCGCAATGCGGCGCTGGTGACGGCGGCCTACGGGCTGGGCGAAACGGTGGTGCAGGGTTCCGTCAACCCGGACGAGTATCTGGTGTTTAAGCCCACGCTGCGAGAAGGCTTCCGCCCCATCCTGGCCAAGCGCCTGGGCAGCAAAGAAATCAAAATGGTCTACGACACCGACGGAGAACATCTGACCAAGACCGTGCCCGTGGAACAATCGGAGCGCGATCGCTTTGCCCTGAGTGATGAGGACATTCTCAAGCTGGCGGAATGGGCCTGCATCATCGAAGACCATTACTCCCAAACCCACGGCACCTACACGCCAATGGATATCGAGTGGGCGCGGGATGGCATCACAGGCGAACTCTACATCGTGCAGGCGCGGCCGGAAACGGTGCAGTCGCAAAAGGCGCAGACCGTGCTGCGGCGCTATCGCCTAGAGCGCGAGGCCGGCGCAAAAACAGAAGACACCACCTACACCCCCCACGAGCCGCTGGTGACGGGCCGCGCCGTGGGCGAGATGATTGGCCAGGGCAAGGTGCGCGTCATTCTTAGCCCAGCGGAAATTCACGCCTTCCAGGCGGGCGACGTGCTGGTGACGAGCCGCACTGACCCAGACTGGGAGCCAATTATGAAAAAAGCAGGGGCGATCGTCACCGATCAGGGCGGACGCACCTGCCACGCGGCGATTATTGCGCGGGAACTGGGCATTCCGGCGATCGTTGGCTGCGGCAATGCGACGCAGGTTTTGCAAACGGGTCAAGAAGTCACTGTGTCCTGTGCCCAGGGCGAAGAGGGGCGCGTTTATGCCGGGTTCTTGCCGTTTGAGGTGGAGGAAACGCCGCTCGACACCTTGCCCCGCCCGCGCACGCAGATTCTAATGAACGTGGGCAATCCCGAAGAGGCCTTTCGCCTGTCGGCCCTGCCCAACGACGGCGTAGGGCTGGCGCGGTTTGAGTTCATTATTGCCAACCACATCCGCGTGCATCCGCTGGCGCTGCTGAACTATGACCAACTGCCAGAGGATGACGAAAAAGCGGCGATCGCCCAACTCACTCACCTCTACGACCACAAGCCCGACTACTTTGTAGACAAGCTGGCCCAGGGCGTGGCCACCATCGCTGCCGCTTTCTATCCCAAGCCGGTCGTCGTGCGGATGTCGGACTTCAAGAGCAACGAATATGCCAACCTGCTGGGCGGCAAATCGTTTGAACCGCACGAGGAAAACCCAATGCTGGGCTGGCGCGGTGCAGCGCGATACTATGACCCGAAATATCGCGACGGCTTTGCGCTGGAGTGCGCGGCGATTCGGCGCGTCCGCAACGACATGGGGCTGACGAATGTGATTCCCATGATCCCCTTCTGCCGCACGCCAGAGGAAGGGCGCAAGGTGATGGCAGAACTGGAGCACAATGGCCTGAAGCGCGGCGAAAACGGCTTGCAGGTCTACGTCATGTGCGAAGTGCCCAGCAACGTGATTCTGGCGAACGAATTCAGCGAAATCTTCGATGGCTTCTCCATCGGCTCCAACGATCTGACCCAACTGACGCTGGGACTCGACCGCGACTCGGCATTGGTGGCAAACGTGTTTGACGAGCGCAACGAAGCCGTAAAAACGATGATTCGCGTCGTGATTGAACGCGCCAAAGCCAACGGTCGCAAGATCGGCATCTGCGGCCAGGGGCCCAGCGACTATCCCGACTTTGCCCGTTTCCTGGTCAGCCAGGGCATCGACTCTATTAGCCTAAACCCCGATACGGTGGTGAAGACTTGGCTGGAGGTGGCCCAGGCAGAGGCGATGGAGTGAGGAAAGAGAGAAGAACGAAGAACGAAGAGCGAAGAGGGCAGGAAAGAGAGAAGAACGAAGAGCGGAGAGGTTCTGTTTTTCGTTTTTCGTCTTTTCCGTCTCTCGCCCCGTTACTCAACTGCCGCGATAGGTGCTGTACGACCACGGCGACACCAGCAGCGGGACGTGATAGTGCGCGTCGGCATCGGCAATGCCAAAGCGGATGGGAATCTGGCTGAGGAAGGGCTGGTCGGGCAGTGCGTCGGGAAATTGGGCGAAATAGTCGGCGACGGAAAACACCAGTTCGTAAACACCGGCTTTCAAATCACCATCACTGAGCAGGGGGGCGTCGGTGCGGCCGTCGGCGTTGGTGGTGACGGTTTTCAGCAGGGTGCGGCTGTCGCCGTTGGGGTGAATGCCGCCGTGAATCGCATAGAGGGCGATCGCCATTTGCGCCGCCGGACGACCATGCGCCGTGTCCAAAACGTGGGTCGTGAGCTTACCCGCCATTGCCATCTCTCCAGTTTTTGTATCTCTCAAGCCTAATCCCCGATTCGCTAACGCAGCGGCCCCGCCAAAATCACCTTGCTAATGGCATCGGTAACATCCGTCGGCTTTTCCGTCGCCAGTTGGTGATACCACTGCTGCGTCACGGCGGGGTCTTTGCCGTGAATCTGTTCGGCCCGTTTGCGGGCCTTTTCTACCACCGCGTTGGCGCGGGCCATGCGCTCCGACTCATAGCGCTTCAGGGCATACTCGATGCTGATGTTGGTGGTCAGCAGATAGTTTGCCAGCACCAGCGCATCTTCCATCGCCTGACAGCCGCCCTGGCCCAGGTCAGGGCAGGTGGCGTGGGCCGCATCGCCCAGCAGCGCCACCCGCCCGCGCACGTAGCGATCGATCGGGCCGACATCGTGAATTTCCGGACGCGCCACGGGATAGGGGTCAAAGCGGTCGATCAGGCGCTGCACAGGCTCGGCCCAGCCTGCGAAATGGGCCTTTAGCTCTTCCCGGTAGGTGTCGGGGTTGGCGGGTGTCCCCTTGGGCAGCGGCACGTCGAGGAAGAAATAGAGGCGATCGCCCGCCACAGGCATCAGAGAGGCTCGCTTGTGTTCGCCGACGTAGATGACCCAACTCTCTGGCGGAGCCAACTCAGCATCGGCAGGCACTAGCCCGTTCCAGTTCACATAGCCCACATACTGCGGCTCTACCTCGCGCCCCACCACGTAGCTCCGCAGCACCGAGCGGATGCCGTCCGCTGCCACCAAAAAATCGCCCCGCGCCTCGCGCCCGTTGGCAAACTGCACCGTCACGCCGTAGTCGTCTTCCTCCACGCCAACGCAGCGACAGTCCAGATGGATGTCCCCCGGAAACGCCGCCATCAGCATTTTTTGCAAATCGCGGCGGGCAACCGGATAGGGGCGCTGTCCGACTTTGTGAATCAGCGGCGCAAGCTCGATATGGTTCAGCAGTTCTCCAGCTTTGGTGTGATACTGCATCCGGTTCATGATGCCGCCGATTTCGGCCATGCGATCGCCCAATCCCAAACGGTTCAGCACTTTCACGCCATTCGACCAGACGGAGATTCCCGCACCCACCGGCCGAATTTCCTTCACCCGATCATAAATTTCCACCTCATATCCGGCTTGTCGCAGGGCGATGCCAGCCGTCAAGCCACCAATCCCAGCCCCGATCACGATCGCCTTCAGGTTTTGCATAGATCTCCGTCTGTCGCTTTCCTGTATACGGTATACAGCGTTTCACAAACTCATCTGAATCCATCAAAAGAAATAAATAAGACGTATCAAACGCCTCATTTTGTATCCTGATTTACCGAACTGATGCCCAAATCCTTGACTGGAAAGCCGTTTAGCCGATTTTTCCAGTCCTCATTCGTTTTTATTCTAATCGCTTTAGGACTTACGCAGTTGGACGATTTCTCGTAGGCTGCGCCCGCGAGAAATCGTCCAAAACCCAGAAAACCTATCGCAAGTGCGTAAGTCCTACGCTTTCCAAAATGGCGTTTCGGTGATTTTGCCATTCTCCTTGACTTGATATCTAAAAGTGATACTATCTTTTTAGGCAAAGATATCTGTTTTCGATATCAAGCCCGCGTCCCGATGTGGCTGATGCTGCTCCCCGTCGGCCACGCGACGACGCTGGGGCGATCGCCCTGGCGATTTTGGATTTTGGATTGGTGATTTTGGATTGGTGATTTTGGATAGCTAATCCGAGAAATCGAAAAGCTCACGCCAACCCATCTCAGTCTGATTGAAATCTGATTGAAATCTGATTGAAATGGGTCATAAGGTAGCAGGGTTGCAAAACTCCCAAACGTTCCAAGATGGGGCCCGTCGGCGATCGCGCGAGATTGCCCGCCGTTTCTTGCGGGCGCGTCCCTAAACGTCCCATAAGCCCACCATAAACCTCCGATAAACTTAACTGGCGGTTCAAAAAACCTGCCATACAATGAAGGTACTGGGAAGATACTGGCGAGGGTATTGTCGCAAGACCAACCCTACCCTCATTGCGGGAGGTGCTTATGCTCGTCATCCTCATGGAAGATCAACTGCTTCAGCCACAGCAGGTGTGTCAAAGCTGCCTGATGGCCGATCGCAGCGGTCAGCCCCGCTGGCAGCAGGGACGGCTGCGCTGCGGCCGCGCCCTGGAAAAGCCGTCGGAAAACCTGCCGGAGCAGTATGAGTGCCAGATGGGGTTCCGCATTGCCAATATTGAGCCGGCCTGAGCGATGTTCTTCAGAGTCGTAGTTATCTGAACATTTTTATTTGAACGTTATTTATTTGAACGTTATTTGTTTGAACGTTATTTGAACGCTTTTTTCTCTGGAAATTGATAGGTGAGCCACTTGCTGGTTTGCAGGTTTAGGTTCACCAGCAGTTCGGCAAAGCGTACCCCTGCCGCCACTGGATCGACGCACGGTGCGCCCAGTTCCTCGCTTAGATAGTCTGCCATGCCGCCCATGCCCGCGCAGCCCAGGATGATTGCCTCTGCGCCATCTTCGCTGAGCGCCAGTTCGCCCATTTGGACCAATCCTTCCATCACCGCGTCGGGGTTTGCTTCGCACGCCAGTACAGGCATATCCACGCAGCGGATTGAGGCGCAGCGCTCCATCAGTCCCGTCTTTTTCACGATTGCTTCCACCATGTGGTGGCTGCGGCGCAGCGTAGTGACGACTGACCAGCGGGGGGCGATCGCATTGGCCGCATACATCGACGCTTCAGCAATGCCAACCACAGGCCGGGTCGTCACTTCGCGCACCGCATCCAGCCCCGGATCGCCCCAGCAGGCCAGCACATAGCCGTCCGTCATCGCTTCAGTCCGCTGCACCTCTGCCAGCACATGGGGAATCGCCAGGTATTCGTCGTAGTAGCTCTCGATCGAGGCGGGGCCGTGGGCGGGGCAGGTGGTGAGGACTTCTGTTTCTCCAGAAACGTTCGCCGTCGCAATCTGCTCGATGGAGTAGGTCATGTCGCGGCTGGTGTTGGGGTTGATGACGTGGAGACGCATTGGAGGGGTTGGGGTTGGGGGGAGCGATGGCTAAAGATGGCCGAAGGCGTTGGGCAGGTAGTGTTGCAGGGTGAGGGTATAGTGGGCGATCGCCACGGGATGCCCCAGCCGAATGGTGCCGTCTGGGAGGCTACAATCGGGGCCGCTGTTCTGGGCAGGAGAATCAGGAGACTCAACAGAGCGCGATCGCCCCGCCACCAGCGCCACGTCAAATCGGCAGTTGCCCCTGGCCCATTCTGGATATTCTGCCAGAAACAACTCCGCCGCCTGCCACAGCTTTGCCTGCTTTTGCGGCGTGACGGCCAGCAGACCGCCCGCGTCCCATCCCGCGTTTCGCCGTGCCTTCACTTCGACAAAAGCTAGCGTAGCAGCCGCCCCAGAAGATTCTGGTAGCTGGGCAACCAAATCCAACTCGCCCCAGCGACAGCGCCACCGCTGCTGCAAAATGGTTGCCCCCTGCTGGACAAGCCACCGCGCCACCAGCGTTTCGGCCAAGCGCCCAAACTCGCCCGATGCCGAGATGCGGGGGTTTGGAACAGACTGAGGAGATCGCTTGGGCATGGGGCATCAAAAGGTGAATCAGGGTGAATCAATAGGGATGAATCAAGGGGGGTGAATCAAGGGCAGAGATGGGCTGGGCGATCGCAGACTTTGGCAGGGATTCGGGTAGGATCAGAAAGGCAGTAGTGTTGATTCTCGATTTTGGATTTGCGATTTTGGGTTCGCAGTTTTGGATTGCCAGTCAGGGGTCTGCGGGTCTTCCTGCAATTTCATCCATAGTGCCACCCAAGAGAATTGACATGATCTTCTGTGGGGCTTTTCTGCAATCAACTTCTGCAATCAACATAGCTTACTGTGCAACTTGGGATGCCAGGTAGGATGCTGGGTCAGATGCTAGACGAAGGAATAATGTGTGAAGTCTGGGCGCGGCTGGTGCGACGGGTCAATGGTGCTGAGCTTTGGCAACGTCTGCAAGCCTTGATTTTGCCAGACCGGCGGGTGCTGGTGTGGAGTTTGGTGCTGGTGGGGGCGATCGCCCTGCTGTCTCCGGTTCCTGCCCTAGCGCTCGACTATAACCGCGAAAACCTGGTCGATGCCGACTTTTCGGGGCGCGACCTCACCGACTCCAGCTTTACCAAAGCCAACCTCCGCAACGCCAACCTCAGCCACACGCAGCTACAGGGCGTTAGCTTCTTTGCGGCAAATCTGGAAGATGCCAACCTGGAAGCAGCTAACCTGACCAACGCCACCCTCGATTCGGCCCGCCTAGTGGAAGCTAACCTCAAAAACGCCATTTTGGAAGGTGCGTTTGCCTTTAACGCCCGATTCGAGGGCGCAATCATCGACGGGGCAGACTTTACCGATGTGCTGCTGCGGGAAGATATGCAGGACAAGCTCTGTGCGGTGGCTCAGGGTACGAATCCGGTCACAGGTCGCAACACCCGCGACACTCTGAATTGTTTTTAGCGTTCCCCGTGGGATTAAACGCTAGACCTCTTGCGTGAATCGTTGGGCGGCGGCGCTGCCCAACGATTCACGCTCTCAGAAAAGCATTTGTGCCAGAAGTCTACTAATTAAACACTAAGTAGTACAAAATACAATCTTGCACAAAAAAATCCCGTGCTTCATGCACACGGGATTAAATCGATTAGTTAGCTAGCTGTCTATTTCTGTGCGGTTCTGTCGATACCAGCGCGATACCAGCCTTTTGCAAGGCCAGATTTGGGCTTACTCGCCGAGGGCGATCGCAAACGAGAGCGAACTCGTACCCGCTTGCTCTAGCTCCACCTGCACCGAGTAAGATTGCAGCGCTTCTACATCCAGCAGTTCCAGGCTGACGGGGCCGGCATTGGCGCGATGGGCAGTCTTTTCAACCTCGCTGCTTTGCAGCGTCAGCCGTCCAGCGCAAGGCAGGTTCGCCACCAAGCGCAGGCTGCCCGATTCTAGCAGCATTGCCCGCAGAGTCAGCAGTCCAGCCGTGGTGTGCCACTCGCGCTCCAGCGTTGGCTGAGATGGGGAAACCGTCAGCACCAGCGTATTCAAAATTTCCCGCGCCGCCACCAGCGACAGCAACATTTGCTGAGGCTGGGTCGCTGCATCATAGTGGTCGAGTACGCCTTCCAGCACCGGGGCCGAGGTTCCGGAGCGGGCTGGAGCCGCCATGACATAGCCAGCCAAGTGGTTCAGCGCATCTGATTCACCAGGAAACAGAGCTTCTACGGCTTGCACCAGCTTTCTGCCTTCTTGCAATGAGGATTGCAGGAGGGATTGGCACTGTTCCAGCAAGCGATTCAGCACGCCTTCGGGCATCGGCACGGGCAGGTTGAGTGCCTGCATTTGGGATGCCCAAACAGTTGCAGTCGCCAGCTCTGGCGCGAGGGCATCTTCATACTCTCGCACTTCGGTTTCCCAGGGATAGAGGGGCGGTCGGCGCTCGATTTCCTCCCGCAACCGATGTCTCAACAAAGCATAAAAACGGTCTTGCACAGCAGGTATCTCTCCTGAATGGGATAATGGTGTGTCTTGAAAAGAAAAAACGTCCGACCCGGTCAAGTGGTTCAACAGCGCGTTGATCTCTTCCGAGTCGAGCAGATTATCGTGATTCGATTGCGGATGTGCTGCATCCAACGCATCACGTCCAGCGTCTGAGCTGGTTTCCCCTGATGGTGCAGCAGTCGATTGATCTAGCTGTTGTAGGAGCCAGGAAACAATATCCTCAGCTTCTGAGTCACTATTCATCCCCTGCTACCCCTGCTCCGGACACAACATTGTTACGAATTTCCCAGGCCAGTTCTAGCAATTTAGACCATTGTTTTTGCACTTGGGTTGCCGTGCAGCCAAGAGATTGGGCGATCGCCCCGTCGGGTCTGCCCTGCTGTTTGAGTTTTAGCATCTCTTGCTGGGTTGCGCTGAGGCGGCTGAGCAATTCGTCCCACTGCTGCGGCGTTAGCCCCAGATTTCGCTCTAGGTCTGCCTCTAGCCATTGATGCACCAGTTCCCAGTGATGCGACATGGCAAAGCGAATCAGGTGATATTTGAACCGCTGCTGCAAATAGTCGCGCTGGCGGGGCGTAAGTCCCAGAATTTTTTCGATTTCCTGCGTCGGCAAATCCTGGAGCCGCAGGGTGAAATAGTCGGCACAGTCTTTTTGCTGACGCTCTTCCAAATAGCTGAGCAGTTCTGCCACTACAGTATGCCGCAGAGAGTCTTCTTCCACCTCTGGCTCTTGGGCCACCATCTGCTCTCGCACTTGCTGCATGGGTGCGCCGCTGCGGGATTGGTCGGTTTCGCCCGTTGCGCCCTCGGCGGCCTGCTCCATGTCCACCATCGTTTCAGGTGGCTGCTGCTGCGAAAAGGTCTGCGCCCGCAGAATGATCAACTGCTGACTGCGGCGACCCGGCAGCGGAATCCGCCGCTTGCCATAGCGTTCGGTAAAGGCCATGTATTCCGCCAGATCCAGCGCGGTACGCGGGCTGTAGCTAGGGGCAAGCTGATTCTCACGCCGGAAGGCGTTGATGGCTTCGATGTAAAAGATTTGCAGAAAATCTTCGATCAGCCCTAGTCGCGCCTGATAGCTGGACTGCACCTGGGGCGGCGTGATGTAGCGATAGACCACGGCGCTGAGGGTGCTGTGCAGGTCAACCCGGCCCCGGCGCGACCCAAGCTGGTAATATTTCAAACACTGCTTAAGTCGGTGACGGGCAAGGGCAACCGACCAGGCATCGACCTCTCCAGACGACTGAATGCGCTTGCTTTCTGAACAAATGCGGGCGACCTCTCCGGTAATGCGGGATGCCACGTCGCGGCAGTTTTGCTCAGACGCACGGGTGCATTGCTTCAGCTCGTTAAAAACCAGGTTAAAAATAGCCTCCACGCCTTGGGTGCTCTCTCCCTGATGGATGTAGATCGTTACAACGTTAACACACCCCTACGGAGTGGCAAGGGTTGGGTAGTGCAGCTCTAGTCTGTGGCAGACTAGCGTTTTCGATCAACAGCCTGATTCAAGTCAAGTCAGCAAACCTACGGGTTGCTGGAGGGCGCTATTGTAGCGCTTTGAGGGGAAACAGCCGTCGCTTCAGCAAGCTTTGCTTTACCGCTTTGCTTTACTAAAGCCGCCGCCTGAAGCCGCTCCCTAAAGTTGTCACCTTTAAGAGTGATTCAGCGGCGATCGCCCACCATCCGTACAAAATCTGTACAAAAAGCATCCGTATGGAAACATCAGACGGGCAAACTGGACTCGTAAACGAGCTTCTGAACTAGACTGATGAGGATGATAGCCCAAAGCGCACAGAGCGTCGTTAATACACAACGTCACGCAACATACAACGTCACACAACGCCATTAACAAATTAACAAACGGCTATGACTCTGGATCAGCAGCTTCAAGACCTCGTTCAAAATGCTCCCCAGGACGGTGCAACGCCCGCAGCAGTGGCAACGATCGCCCCCGCTCTCAAGGAGATTGCTCAACAGCTTCACCACCTCCAGTATTACATATTACAAACCCTTGAGCAGCAATGGGTGATGACGACCTTAAACCATCGCAGCCAGACCAATGCTCAAAAAAACGTCGTCTACGCCTTTGCCAGCCTGAAGGACGCAACGGCGAATCCGCTGGCAAAAGATCCCCAGATTATGGCGTTTCCCATGCCCGTGACGCACATCCTGTTTCAACTGGTAGCGATGACTAGCGTGGACAGCATCATCTTTTTTGAAACGCCGGGGAATCTGAACACGGGCACTGAGGTCACTCGTGCCAACCTGCAAGCGCTGATTCAAGCGTTTTTGCAGCAGTCTCAGGGCAAAGCGCAAGTGCCGCCGGATATTGCATAGGCTTTGACGGCTAACACGGCTTGCCCAAAATCCGTCACAGGTAGATAACAAGCCGTGGTTTGTAGTTTATTTGCAGCTTATAGGTTCGCAGCTTATGGGTTCGCAGCTTAATTAATCTGCGGCTGATTGGTTTGCGGTTCACTGCTGTTGGCTCTTGGGAGACTGCGGGGAACTATAAAATGTAGATGAAGCAGGCTGGATGTCTGCCGTCTGCATGTTCTGCTTGAGCAGCTTGTTTTTTTACTCTCCGCGCAGACCTATGAATGCTCCCCGCAATGCCTTCAGGCGCGCCAACGACAGCTTCCGAAAAGCCGACCATGCAAGCTGGCATCGTCACCAGAGTCGCCTGCATATTTTGCGATCGCAGCTTGGGTTTACCGAAACGTCTCCTTCTCGCCCCAAGTCTTGCCTGGGCTGCGAACATTATCACGGGGTTGCCTATGGCTATGGCGATCGCCGCCAAATGCTGATCTGCGGGTTTCATCCCTTTGGCTGGGAGGGCGAGCTTTGCCCAGACTGGAGCGAGGCGCTGTAGAAAGCATCCCGCTCATCCCGGTGAGCAACCCGCTCATCCCGGTGCTTGAGAAGCGTCAGCAATCGAGAATGGTCTATAGAAAACACTTTTTTATCGAAGATTTTCGATGATTTGCTGCGTCAGCCTCGCCCCTGCGGTAGATACCATGCAAGAGGCTCGTGGATTTTTTTGTGAAACTTGTGGAATTTACTGCGCTGAATAGATTGCGCTCAGCTTGCATGACTTTGAAGACTCATCGGGCACGATTGGCCCTGATTCCTGCGGTTGCATTGGCTCTGCTGCTGGGCGTGTGGAGCCTGTTTCCGACCGTGGCGATCGCCCGCACTGCCCCCCGTTCTGAACCGCTGTCGATCCAGCCCTACATCGATCGGGTGGTCGATCGTGTAACCGAATTCACCCTCGACAATGGCATGAAATTCATCGTGCTAGAGCGGCATCAGGCTCCGGTGATTTCGTTCATGACCTATGTGAATGTGGGAGCGGCCTACGAAGCCGCAGGCAAAACCGGAGCCGCCCATTTCCTAGAGCATCTTGCATTTAAGGGCACAACTCGCCTGGGCACCAGCGACTACGCCGCTGAACGGCCGCTGCTGGCTCGACTGGATCGCCTATTTGACCGCATCCAGGCGGCCAAGGCCGCAGGGCAGACGGGTCGCGCCGCACAGCTACAGGAAGAGTTTGACCGAGTGCGATCGCAGGCCGCGCAATACGTCCGCCAAAACGAATATGGGCAGGTGGTGGAACGGGCAGGCGGCGTGGGGCTAAATGCGACCACCTCCGCAGACGCAACGCGCTATTTTTACAGCTTTCCGTCCAACAAGCTGGAACTGTGGATGTCGCTGGAGTCCGACCGATTCCTTGATCCCGTCTTTCGTGAGTTTTACGAAGAAAAGGACGTAATCCTGGAAGAGCGGCGAATGCGGACGGACAACTCGCCCATCGGCAAGATGGTGGAAGCATTTCTAGAAGCGGGCTTTCCAGATCATCCCTACGGCCGCCCAATCATCGGCTACGAAGACGATATTCGCAACCTGACCCGCCGAGATATTCAGGACTTTTTCGACACCTATTACACGCCAGACCGCATCACGATGTCGGTGGTGGGCGACGTTGATCCCGTCGAGGTGAAGCGGCTGGCGGAGATTTACTTTGGTCGCTTCCGCACTCGCAGCCGCGCCCCAAACATTACGGCCCCTGCGCCAAACCAGACCGGGCCGCGAGAAGTGGTGCTGCGACAAAAGACGGAACCCTGGTATTTGGTCGGCTATCAGCGCCCCGCCAGCGACGATGCTGACAACGCCACCTACCAGATTTTGGCCTCTGTGCTGACGGGCGGCCGCACCTCCCGACTCTACAAATCGCTGGTGGAAACGGGCATCTCGCTGAGTACGGATGTGGCAAATGGCTTTCCGGGCGATCGCTATTCCAACATGATGCTATTTTTCGCCCAAACCGCACCGGGACACACCATTGACGAAATTGCCACCATCCTCAATGCTGAGCTAGAGCGGCTGAAGACGGAGCCAGTTGCGCCCGCAGAACTAGAGCGGGTGAAGACCCAGGCGCGGGCAGGAATGCTGCAACTGCTGGCATCGAATCGGGGCATGGCCAGCCTGTTGCCGGAATATGAAGCAAATACTGGAGACTGGCGCAATTTATTTGAAGACCTGAAGGCGTTTGAATCGGTGACGGCAGAAGACGTGCAGCGGGTTGCCCAGTCGCTATTTGTGCCGCAAAAGCTGACGATTGGTAAGCTGCTGCCGGAGGAGTAGGGGGTAGGGGTTGAATGTGCAGCGCCAGGGCAGGAAAGATTTAGAGATTTAGAAGGCATGAGGAAAGTGTGGATGACGGCTTTGCAATCGAACTGGCGGCTCGGCTTGCGCTGGAAATGGCTGCGGCGACTGGCATGGGGGGCGATCGCCCTGCTGCTGCTGCTGGGGCTATGGCTCACCCCTGACCCGGTGCGGGCCGCGCCTGCGGTGCCCTACGACCAGCTCACCTTTCCGCCGCTGCCACCTGTGCAACTGCCGGAATACACCCAGTTTCAGCTAGACAACGGGCTGATGGTGTATCTGGTCGAAGACCACGAATTGCCCCTGGTGAGCGGCACGGCTATCTTTCGCGTCGGGAGCCGCTGGGAGCCAGCCGACAAGGTGGGGCTGAGCGGCATTACGGGCGAGGTGATGCGGAGTGGTGGCACGCTCCAACACTCGCCCGACGACCTGAACGCCCTGCTGGAAAGCCGCGCCGCCTACGTGGAAACCGGCATCAGCAATGCGTCGGGCAATGCCAGCTTCTATTCTCTCAGCGAAGACCTGCCAGAGGTGTTTGGGCTATTTGCCGAGGTGATTCGCCAGCCCGCCTTTGCACCTGACAAGTTTGCGCTGGTGAAAAACCAGCGACGCGGCTTCATTGCCCGTCGCAACGACGACCCCGACGACATTGCTCGCCGCGAATTTTTTAAGCTCATCTACGGCCCGCAAAGTCCCTACGCCCGCACGACAGAATACGCCACCCTCGACCGCATTCAGCGCGAAGATGCGATCGCCTACCATCGCACCTACTTCCATCCTAACAATATGCTGCTGGGCATCGTGGGCGATTTTGACAGCGCCGAAATGCGATCGCTCATCGAAGCCCAGTTTGGCGATTGGGAGCGCAACCCAGCGCTGGACAATTCCGACTTCAATTCCCTGCCTGCGGTGGCCCAGGCGCAACCGGGCGGCATTTTCCTGGTTGATCAGCCCCAGTTGACTCAGAGCAACGTGCTAATCGGACATCTGGGCGGCAAATTGAGCGATCCCGACTATGCCCCTATGACCGTGCTGAACGACGTGCTAAACGGCTTTGGCGGGCGGCTGGTGAACGAAGTGCGATCGCGCCAAGGACTCGCCTATGTGGTCTATGCCTACTGGTCGCCCCAGTTTGACTATCCGGGCGTGTTTGTGGGCGGCGGCCAGACCCGCTCCGATGCCACCGTTCCCTTTATCCAGGCGCTCAAGGCGGAAATCGAGCGAGTCCGCACAACGCCCGTGTCCGATGACGAGCTACAGCAGGCTAAGGACTCAGCCCTCAACGCCTTTGTGTTTAACTTTGAAACGCCGGGGCAAACGCTCTCTCGCCTGATGCGCTACGAATACTATGGCTATCCCAAGGACTTTATCTTCCAGTACCAGAGACAGGTCGAAGCCACCACCGCCGAAGACATCCTCCGCGCCGCCCAGACCTATCTCCAGCCCGATAAGCTGGTGACGCTGGTGGTGGGCAATGCCGCTGCGATTCAGCCGCCGCTTTCGACCCTGGGGAGCAGCCCACAGCCGATTGATATCACGATCCCGGAGTAGGAGAGACGGGAAATATGAAAAACGAAGAGAGAAGAACGAAAAACGAAAACTGGAACCTCTTCGTTCTTCGTTCTTCTCTCTTTCTCCCTTAGCTCTCCTTGTCCTGGGCGATCGCCCCGACGGTTCCTTGAACTGCCTGGATGTAGTCGGCGGGCGTGATCAGGATTTGCAACCCGCGCATTCCGGCAGAGATGGTGATCGTGTCGAATAGCTCGATCAGTTCGTCTACGTAAACTGGGTAGTCTTTTTTGCAGGCGAGGGCCGTCACGCCGCCGCGAATGTAGCCCGTGAGCGGCTGCACCTCTTTGAGGGGAACCGTTTCGACCTTGCGGTTGCCGGAGAGGGCGGCCAGCGCCTTGAGGTTCAGGTGCATGTTGCCAGGAATGACGGCAAGGATAACCCCCGTGCGATCGCCCCTGGCAACCAGCGTTTTGAACACGCGCTCCGGCTCCAGCCCGATCTTTGCCGCCACGGACTCCGCCGCTAGGTCATCGGGGTTGACTTCGTATTCCAGCAGTTCATAGGCAATGCCCAGTTTATCCAGGGCGCGGGCGGCGTTCGTTTTCATATCCAGTGACTTCTTAGTCAACCTTCCTATGATACGAGTCATGTCGATTCTGGATTTTAGATTCGCTTTTGGATGATTAGTCCAAGAGTCCGCTAGGGTTCTAGCACCAACTGCTGCTAGAATCCTCTGCCAGTCCTAATCTCAACTCTTCAACTCCTGCCGTAGCATGAAACTGCTGCTCGTAGAAGACGACGAACGAATTGCCCTGCCCCTTGCTGAAGCCCTGACCGACCAAGGCTACGCTGTAGATCTGGCTGCCGATGGGGCGATGGGTTGGGACTTGATTGAGGCGTATGACTACAGTCTGGCGCTGCTGGATGTGATGTTGCCAGGGCTAAGCGGTATAGAGATCTGCCAGCAGATGCGTCAACAGGGCAAGACGACTCCTGTGCTGCTGCTGACAGCGCGAGACACCAGCAGCGACAAGGTGATCGGGTTGGATGCTGGCGCGGATGATTATGTCGTTAAGCCGTTTGATTTGCAGGAATTGCTGGCGCGGATTCGAGCGCTGCTGCGGCGAAGCGGAGCCGTTCTGCCGCCTGTGCTGGAGTGGCGATGCCTGAGTCTGAACCCCGCAACCTGTGAGGTGCGCTACTACGGGCAGCCCCTTGCATTGACCCCCAAGGAATACGGATTGCTGGAGTTATTTCTCCGCAGCGGTGGCCGCACTCTCAGCCGCAGTGTTATTTTGAACCACCTCTGGGCATCCGAAGAACCCCCCGGCGAAGAAACCGTGAAGGTTCACCTGCGGAGTCTACGGCATAAGCTGATGGCAGTAGGGGCAGAGCCAGATTTTATTGAGACTGTGTATGGTTTAGGGTATCGACTCAAGCAACCTGGATGAATTGCCGCATGACTAGTCCTGCTTTTCGCGCGTTGCAATGGCGACTGTTGCTGTCGTCGCTGGCGGTGTTGGGACTGTCGCTGGCAGCAACCGAAGCAGCCGTGTATCAGTTTGTGTCGCATAGTCTGAAGCAGGAGCGCGATCGCCAGTTGATTAGGCTGGCGGATGCTGCTGCCCACAGCCTGCCTGATTTGCTCAAACAGCCCGATGCGGTTTCCATGCAGCCTGATCGCGTCTTGGACAATGACGGTGATCTGGATTTACCGTGGCAAGATTTGCGGGAGCCGTCGCAGGGAATTGAATGGTTTAACGCGGAGGGCGATCGCCTGGGGCAAGCCGGACGGAGTTTCGTTATCCTACCGCTTGATCCGGTTGCAGATTGGCTCCGGACAGACGAGTGCTGGATGCTGACCGTACCCGTTTACACCCCCTCAACGGGCGATCGCAGCCACTTAAAACCAGCCGACACAATCCTTCAGGGCTATGTGCGAGTTAGCGAGTCTATCGAAAGCACTGAGGCGGAACTGTCGCGACTGCGGGCGGGGCTGGTGTTGGGGGGGCTGGTGGCGCTGGTGGGCGGCGGACTGGGAAGCGGCTGGCTCACACGGCAGGCACTCCGGCCGATTGAGAAAAGCTTTCAGCAGCTTAAGCAGTTTACTGCCGACGCTTCCCATGAGTTACGCAATCCGCTGGCGGGTATCAAGACCTCAGTTGATGTGATGCAGAGCCATCCAGAACGGGTGCATCCGGCGGACGTGAAAAAGCTGGCGGCGATCGCCTCTGCCACCGATCAGATGACGCAACTGGTGGATGATTTACTACTGCTGGCGCGGCACGATGGCAATCTGACACCCCTCGCGAGCCAAGCGGCTGACATACCGCTAGATGACTTGCTAGAAGATTTGGTCGATAGCTTTGTGCCCCAGGCAGACGCGAAGGCGATCGCCCTCAAGTCCCGGTTCCAGTCTGGCAGCACTGTGCGTGGGGATGGGGTGCAACTGCGTCGCCTGTTCTCTAATCTGCTCAGCAATGCATTGCAGTATACGCCCGCCCAAGGAACTATCGCCGTAACGAGTCACTCGGCCGACGGTTGGGCAGTGGTAGAGGTCATCGACACGGGCATCGGCATTGCACCTGAGCAAATTTCCCTGGTGTTTGACCGATTTTGGCGGGCTGATCCGGCGCGATCGCAGCGAGAAGGGGGCACAGGGCTAGGGCTGGCGATCGCCCAAAGCATTGCCCACGCCCACCACGGGCAGATCAGCGTCCAAAGTCAGTTGGGGAACGGCAGCACTTTTTGCGTTCGCCTGCCGACCTGCGACAGTTTCAAAGGTTGAGTTTAGGACTTACGCAGTTGGACGATTTCTCGCGGGCGCAGCCTACGAGAAATCGTCCAGAACCTGGGAAATTTATCGCAAGGAGGAATCAATTCCTATGACCGAGGAATCAACTCCTACGCCTTAGGGGTATGCCGTTAATCGTCGTGCGGAGCGGAGCCAGCCCTGCGAGTTGGATGTTTTTTGTGAAATAGACCCGTCATGCTTAGCCCAGTGGCCAGCAGCCCCACCAGCCCTACTCCGTCTAGGAGCGGATAAATTGCTTCTAGATGAAAGATTTCGCCAGTGTGGAGGCTGAGTAAAAAGCTGCGAGAAATCAGCCCGCCGCCGAGGCCCCATTCCGCCACCAGCGTCACGGCAATGCCGCTGAGTACCGTTAACCCCAGGGGCAAACAGAGGGCGATCGCCAGCAGTCGATGATATTTGCGGAAGGCTCGTTTCATAGAAATTACCTGTGGCTTGAAATTACCTGTGGCTTCGAGAGGTTGCAGAAATGGCAGAGGTTGGAGCGATCGCAGAGATGGCAGCGGTCGCAAACCAAATGAGCAAAAAATGATGAGCGAAAGAATGATGAGCAAAGAAATGGCGCGAAGGCAGCATGGCCCGATGCCGGCCACCTCCGCGCCCTACTCTGGATAGGCAGGAAAAAAGGGATTACTTCGAGACGCTGGCGATCGCCTCGTCCATTGTCTTCAAGGCGGCCAGGACTTCATCCTTATTGGGTTGCGATGCCTTCAATGCGCCTGAAACCTTGTCCATACTTTCCTCGATCGAGTCGTAGGCACTCGATGACTTTGCTTTGATGCCATCTTCTACAGGGGCCCAAACCGACTCAAAGGTTTCAAATTCGGTTTTAGCCTTTGCGAAATCCCCAGCTTCAACCGCAGCCCTTGTCTTGTCTACAACGGATGTCAGCGCCGAATAGTCTGCGGCAGCAGCGAGAGAAGGGGATTCTAACGGTGCGGCAAGCGGCCCCGACGCTGCTTCCTGAGTCCGGGTAGAGCAGCCCGCCAGCGTGGCTATGCCCACCAGCCCGACTGCACCAACGACTATCAAACCGGTTCGATTTAAGAAACGCATCTCAAACTCCTCTCAGACTTTGTTCATTTACACCATAGGCAATCGCTGGTAAAGAACTCGGAAAGAGAAAGAGTCGCGTGACAAACGCTCCTGCGATCGCTCTCAGCACTTCAGAAACTTGGCCTCAGCCCCTTGTCTAGTTGTTTGCTATCCCTGGGGTAGAGAGGGCGTGCCTGGGCCAGCCGATATCTTAGAAAAAGATCGACTCGCTGTTGTCTGACATCCTGACTATGCCTACGTTCAAGAGGGCACCGAGGCCAAAGCAATCCTCCCTTCTCGCTGGGCTGCGGGGCTGGCTGGCTGCGGGGTTGGGGCTGTTGGCGCTGACGGCGGGCGGCTATGCATACCTGCGGGGCGTGTTTGAGGCACAGCCAGAATATGCGATCGCCAATGTACCAGACTTGAGTGATCCCCGCTTTACCCTGAGCCTGGAGGGGTTAACCAGTGCAGAATCCACCACCGGACGTATGGTTGGGTTTTGGCAATCTGTAGACGAAATTTACGCCGCCCGAAATGCCGCGATTCGTCAGGCCACGTCGCTGATTCAATTTGAAACCTACTTTATGACTCCGGGTCGGCGGGCGGATGAGTTTGCTGAAGCGCTGATCGAGCGGGCAGGTGCAGGAACGACGGTGCAGCTTTTGCTCGACCACTACGGCACGGCCCAGATGCCAGACGACTATTGGCAGCGGCTGACGGCAGCGGGCATCGAGGTGCGCTTTTTGCGGCCGCCCGACTGGCGATCGCCCTTGAAATACAACTCGCGACTGCACCGGAAACTGCTGATGATCGACGGGCGGCGACCCGATGA
>NZ_DVEA01000051.1:0-6558 GCF_015295965.1 Thermoleptolyngbya sp. M55_K2018_002 | reverse complement strand
GGGCTAGGGGAGATCTCTGAGTGCTTAACATTACAGGCGATACCTTTTCAAACACCCTCTTAACGCATTAGGGCAGGGCCAACGATGCTCTGCTGGGATAGGATGGCTCCCTCGGCGAGTTTGATAGAGCCGAAGGTCAAACCCGCAAAGCCCAGCGCCATCAGCATTGCCAGGACAGCAAACCCGATCCAGCCGCCATGCTCTACTTCTGCGGGGTGGCTGGATTTTTCTGCGACAGAGAATGGGGCCGGGTCGGGTGAGGCATTGATTGACAGTCCGGGAGCGTCAGTGGTGTAGAACATGGGAGCGTTTGGAGGGGGTTATAGAGGGAGTTGTAGAGGAAGGTATAGAGTGGTGTCGAGGCATACCTCTGGCTGACGAGCTATCGCGTTGGAGCCATAAATTATTTATAGGACTAAAAGGGCGATCGCTCTATTCAGAAAAGTTAAGGAGTTAAGCCGGAAAAAAGTCCTTAACTTTTCAGTATCGCGCTGACCGGGGCGATCGCTCTATAACCAAAGCATCGAACGAAACGCACCTCACACCACCTCACTTCCAGGAGACACAACCATGAATCTGACCTACCGTGGCACCGAATACATCGCCAGCAACCAACTGCCCACCACCAGCCAAAGCTTCAACGGCTGCTATCGCGGCGCAGAGATGACGATGCACTCCCCCTCTAAACTGCCTACACAGGTGTTTGTAAATCTGACCTATCGCGGCGCACAATATCGCGCCGAAGCAAAGCCCAGCTTTGTTCCTGAGAACGTTCTGGCTATCTAAACTAGGCGGTTCTAGATCAGTTTCCTGAGCGCCTGACGAACGTTCCAGCAGATTCTTACCCAAATTTCCCACACAAGTAAATGGCGATCGCTCTTTTCGGAGGGCGATCGCTTTTTTATCTAAGCTTACCTATTCAAACCCTCAGAACTCAACCTGC
The DNA here is from genome assembly GCF_015295965.1 of Thermoleptolyngbya sp. M55_K2018_002. Taxonomy (NCBI): domain Bacteria; kingdom Bacillati; phylum Cyanobacteriota; class Cyanophyceae; order Oculatellales; family Oculatellaceae; genus Thermoleptolyngbya; species Thermoleptolyngbya sp. M55_K2018_002. The sequence continues at coordinate 5,615 of NZ_DVEA01000051.1, read as the reverse complement.
CAGCCAGATTGCTAATCCAAAATCATCAATCCAAAATCATCAATCCAAAATCCAAAATCTGTATACCCTTCCAGCCGCCAAAAATATGGCAGTACGGGAGGGCGAGACCGCCTCCCGATTATCCGACCTTACATTAAGGAGAAATCTACATGGAATCGATGCAAACCGAACGGTTCACTGCAACCTATATCGAGGAGATTCCCCCCAGCGACCAGGCCATGACCGAACTTTCTGAGGCTGATCTGGATGAGTGCGCGGGCGGTCTGAGCCTGGGCGATTTCAGCAGCCTGATGGACGGGTCATCCAGTTTCTTTGGGCAAGAACGGCTGTCTCTGGGCCAGGCGACCTTTGCGGGCCCAAATGGTAGCGGCACGATTTCGACCCTCGACTTCGAGCGCACGATTTCTGGCGCAAATCGATTCACGTCTCTCGGTAAATAGATAGGCCCACAGGGGTCACTGCTGGTGTCGTGCGATCGCCCTTTTGAGTCGATCAACGCGCCAGTGTGACCCCGTGCAGTAAAACGCCTAAGTGTTGAATGTCGATCAACGCGCCAGTGTGACCCCGTGCAGTAAAACGCCTAAGTGTTGAATTCGGACAGTCCCATGTCTCATGCGCCTCAGTTTTATCCGGCGGAACCGCCCCCATCCACCGCTGCTCCCGTCGAGTTGTCAGAGCAAGATCTAGAGCAAATTTCAGGCGGGGTCGATTTATCCCTCACCCTGGTTAGATTTGATGGCAGCGATGAACTGTCTTTGGTATCTACTGAGTCGGACTACGCGGCTCTGTCGCAAGCCAGCCAGTCTTCGCAGACGCGCTTCTCCGTATTCCAGATTCATCTGACGGGATTCGACTCAACGAATAGCCTGATGAAAGCATTGTCCAGCATTGGCAGGCTGTTTGGCCATTAAAGACTGGATCTTGTCCATTCCTTATTTCTTGCTCTCATGGCGATCGGGAGGTTGTCAATGACTTGTTTGTTGCTTGAGGAACTAGGTTCCTCAGATTTGAACTGGCTAGTGCAAGCCGCCGTGTATCACAGCGTTCCCGCAGAAACGCTTTTGGTGGATTCTGATCAGCCGTCTGACCATGTGTTTTTGATTCTCGAAGGCATGGTGGCGATCGCCGCACCGATCCGGCAAGAGGCAATCGCCTACTCGTCCGAGAAGCCCTCCTCTGCCGAATCAGGGGCAATATCATGGACAATCACCACCCTTTCGCAAATCCTGCCGGGTGACTTTGCCAGTCTCGCGACGATTCTAGATTCCAGATCGCTTCCTTACTCAGTCATTTCTGAGTCTCCGTGCCAGGTTCTTTGCATTCCACGTGCCGTGCTGCTACAAAAGCTCCAAGAAGACACAAGCTTTGCATCCCGGTTTTATCGAACCGTTGCGCTGCTGATGTCGGCTCGAAATCGGCGGCTGGTGCGCGAGTTTGAGTATCAGAACCTTCCCGTCCGGCGATCGCCCTTGCGACAATCCATTACCTTATTTGCCGAATTGCAGGACAGCGATCTGGACTGGCTGGCAACGGTGGGAATGGTTCAATCCCTGCCAGCGCAGACGGTGCTGCTGTCTACGGGGCGATCGCCCGATGCGTTGCATATTGTCCTGGAGGGAGCGCTGCTGCTGAGCCAGCCTGTCGAAATGTCTAGCCTGATTGCCCAAACGCTTGCGCCTGCTGAAAATCCCTCTGCACCCCATCAAGAAATTGCACGGCTGTCGCGGGGCGATCTGGTGGGCGAGATGCAGTTGGTCAATGCCCATGACCTAACGCTCTGTGCCAGCGCTCTGCGCGATTCGCAGGTGTTGTCGATTCCGCGCTGGCGACTGGCGGCAAAACTGCTCTACGATCCTAGCTTTGCTGCGCGATTTTACCGGGTGCTGGCAACATTACTCGCTACGGAATATGAGGCAATGCTGCATCAGCTTTATGCTGCAACCCTGGGTTCCGCAGATGAAAGGGCGGAACCGATGGGCGATCGCGACGATTTGAGTAGCCGTTTACTGACCCGCATTTCTCTTGCCGAAGCGCGGTTCGAGTGGCTGCTCAAGCGAATCCAGGCGCAACAAGAAAACGGGAGGGACTTGCAATGGTAATGCCAGAAAATCGTTTGCCAGATTCTTTATCTAGTTCATTAGGCAGTCATGCATCTGCGAGTCCATCTCCAGCAAATGCAAAGACCTCAAATGCAAAGTCCTCAAATGCAACGTCCCCTGCAAAGAACAAGCTGTTTCGCACCGAGGCGCTGGAGCGGAGCGCTTCCCCAGAGCAACTCGATCAACTGGTGCAGGTTGTCAGTCCCAAGCGCTGGCTGTCCTTACTCGCGCTGGGTACGATTGTGATCGGCGGTGCGGTCTGGAGCGTGCTGGGTCGCATTCCCATTACTGTTCCAGGACAGGGGGTTTTAGTGCCCCTTCCCGTTGCCCAGTTGGGGCCGGATCAATGGCGCGTTGATCCGAGTCAAATCATTCGCGTTCAGGTTCCCACGTCTGGGCGTTTGCTGACGCTGCCTGTGCGAATGGGCGATCGCGTCCAGCCGGGTGACGTACTGGCAACGGTGGATCAGTCAGAGATCAAACAGCAGTTGCAGCTTTCGCGAGAAAAGCTGGCCCAACTTCAGCGGCAGGATGAGGAAGCCCGCACCGCCCAACTTCAGCGCGATCGCTTTGAACAGGCGGCGATCGCCCAACAGCGGCAGGCACTCCAGCAGAGCCTACGCACGGTGCAATCCCTCACGCCCGTCATCCGCGAAAAGGGCATCGAAGCCATTCAGCAGGAGCGGATTGCGCTAGAACAGCGGCTCCAAGCCCTGCGCGACCAGTTGCCCACCTACGAACAGCGTTGGCAAGCTCGCCAAACAGCCCACGAAGAAGGCGCACTGTCTCGCGATATGGTGCTACAAGCAGAGCAGGAATACCTCAACGCCCGCGCCCAGCTAAATCAGGCAGAATCCCAACTCAAGCAGCTTGACGTAAAGGAAGCCGATGCCCAGCGTGAGTATCTCCGCAGCGAAAACCAGAGTAATGAGTTGCAGGCGCAGATTAAGAACCTGGAAACCCAGGCGGCGGCGCGACGAGAGCAGGATTTAATCGCCAATACGGCGCGGCAAAAGGAGATCCAGGAAACCCAGCGGGCGATCGCCCAGCTAGAGCTACAGCTTCAGAAAAATAGCGAAATCACCAGTCCCTACGACGGGCAGGTGCTAGAAGTCTCTGCCAAACCGGGCGAGCGGATGGAGGCGGGCGCAAGCATCCTCACGCTGTCGGCTCAGGGCGATGCTACGCCGCTGGTTGGGGTGATGTTCTTACCCGTCAGCGAAGGTAAGAAAATTATGCCAGGGATGGCCGTACAGCTTACGCCTACCACCGTTAAACGGGAAGAGTATGGCGGCATTCAAGGGCGGGTGTTTGAGGTCTCCAAGTTTCCGCTGACTCGGGCCGGAGCCGCCAGTCTGGTCGGTAATCCCGATATCTTACCTGCCTTGATGAATGAGCAGCCCCATCTGGCTGTTTTCGTGCGGCTGGAAACCCGCGAATCGGGGCGGCAGTCTGACGACACGCTTCAGTATGTCTGGTCGTCTTCCCACGGGCCGCGCCAGGCGATTACAGCAGGCACAACAGCGACCGGGCGCATCACCACCGAAGCGCGATCGCCCATTTCCTACGTGCTGCCCATTTTCAAATCGCTGACGGGGATGAGCTAGGGCGTACTTTAAAACTCTTCGATCCCCCCTAGCCCCCCTTAACAAGGAATCGAGCCGAACCACTCCGGAAGTCCCCCTTAGTAAGGGGGATTTAGGGGAATCGACTCAAGGCAATCAACGACCTAGAAAGTTTTAAGACACTGCCTAGCATGACTCTACAACTTCTACAACCTTCCCCCCCAAGCTGGGCCCAGCGATTTCAAAAGGTTTCCCAAGCCCTCCAGCAGGCTTCCCAGCACTGCAAACAGCTTCCCCAACACCTCCGCCAGCTTCCGCACACGCTTCGGCAACTGCCCACTACCCTCTGGGGGCACGGCCGCATCTATCGCGTTCCCACGGTGCTGCAAATGGAGGCGGTGGAATGCGGAGCCGCATCGCTGGCGATGATGTTGGCCTATCACGGGGCGATCGCCTCTCTTGCAGAATTACGTCAAGCCTGTGGCATCTCTCGCGACGGCAGCAAAGCCTCGAACTTACTCAACGCCGCCCGCAGCTATGGGCTGGATGGAAAAGGCTTCAAGCTAGATCTTGCCGGACTGCAACGGCTAAAGCCACCGTTTATCGTCTACTGGAATTTCAACCATTTTTTGGTCGTGCAAGGGTTCCATCGCCAGCGGGTCTATTTGAACGATCCGGCAACGGGCCCGCGCACTGTTTCTTTGGACGAATTCAGCGAAGCGTTTACGGGCGTAGTGCTGACCTTTGCGCCGGGTGCTGAGTTTCAAAAAGGTGGACAAAAACCAAGCGTGTTGCGGGCGCTAAAGCAGCGGCTGCGGGGTTCCGTCGGTTCGCTGATGTTCTGTGTTGCCGTAGGATTTCTGCTGGTGTTGCCTGGGCTAGCAATGCCCGCCTTCTCTCAAGTGTTTGTGGACGAGGTGCTGCTGAAAGGACGACAGGACTGGCTGCGTCCGCTGGTGTTCATGATGCTATTCACTGCGGCAGTCACCGGGCTGCTCACACGCTTGCAACTTCAGCTACTCCGCCGTTTGCGAGTCAAGCTGGCAATGGGGATGTCCAGCCGTTTTCTCTGGCATCTGCTTTACCTTCCGGTTAGCTTTTATGATCAGCGCTTTGCGGGTGAAATTAGCAGCCGCGTTCAGCTAAACGATCGTCTGGCAGGCTTGCTGTCGGGTCAGCTTGCAACGACGGTAATCTCTGCGGTCATGGTCATCTTCTATGGACTGGTCATGTGGCAATACGACAGCATCCTCACGCTAATCGGAGTCGCGTTCGTTTGTATTAACCTGCTGGCATTACAGGCGGTATCTCGCTTCCGTACCGATACCAATCTCCGGCTGATGCAAGAACAGGGCAAGGTAAACGGCGTGGCAATGTCTGGCTTGCAAAGTATCGAAACGCTCAAGGCATCCGGTCTAGAATCAGACTTTTTCACGCGCTGGGCCGGCTACTATGCCAAGCTACTGAATGCGCGTCAGGACATGGATAGCCTCAATCAAAAGCTCGGCGTGTTGCCTACGTTTCTGACCAGCCTCAGCACCATGCTGCTGCTCGTTGTCGGTGGTTTCCGCGTTATGGAGGGCTACCTCAGCATCGGGATGCTGGTGGCGTTTCAATCCTTGATTCAGCAGTTCATGCAGCCTGTCAGTCAACTGATTCGGCTGGGCGGCGATTTTCAAGATTTGGAAGGGACGCTGACCCGCCTGGATGATGTCTTGCAGAATCCCAAAGATCCGCTTTTAGAACAGCACATGACACCCACCTACAACTCACCTGCCATGTCTCACGCCACTCCTGCTTCGGAACAGCCCCATTCTCTCGCCGCCTCTCCCGCCCTCACCAAACTTGAAGGCTATCTAGACATTCACAACCTCACCTTTGGCTATAGCCGCACTGCACCGCCGCTGATTGAAAACTTTAACCTCTCAATTAAACCAGGACAGCGAGTTGC